>JAHEDM010000242.1 GCA_024641205.1 Actinomycetes bacterium | reverse complement strand
GGGTTGGGTCGTTGGCGGGGGATCATGGCGCTGCGATACTCGAGCTCCATGTCCGACCCCCATAACACCGACGCCTCCCGTGTCCTCGTCACCGGTGCCAGCCGCGGGATCGGGCGGGCCACCGCCCTGGCATTCGCCGGCTCCGGCGCCTCCGTCGCGCTGCTGGCCCGGGAGAGCCCCGAACTCCGCAACGTCGCTCGGGAGCTCGACGACCTGGGAGCCCGGAACGTCGTCGCGCCCTGCGATGTCCGCGATGTCGAGGCCGTCGAGCGAGTGATCGGAGACGTCGAACGGGAGTTGGAAGGCATCGACGTTCTCGTCAACAACGCCGGGGGAGGGCGCAACGCGCAATTCACCGAGCTGACCGAGACGGACTGGGACGACATGCTCTCGCTGAATGTGGTGGGCCTCGTCAACGTGACTCGGGCAGTGCTCCCCCTCATGAGCCGGCGGGGTCGCGGCCACGTGATCAACATAGGCTCGATCAGGGGCTTGGAAGGTGCCCCGAGCATGACCGCCTACACGGCGAGCAAGCACGCGGTGCTCGGATTCACCCGGGCGTTGCGCCAGGAGCTGGATGGGTCAGGGATCCTCGTGACGCTGGTCTCACCGGGCGGTGTCAAGACCGGGTTCGGGGGGATCGGCCCGGAGGAGAAGGATCCGACCTGGATGGAGCCGTCGGCGGTGGCCGACCTCGTCGTTCAGGTGGTCGAGTTCCGGGGACGGGGCTGGATCACCGAGGTGTCGATCATGCCGGAGCCGGCCGGCTGAGGCGACCGCGAATACCGTATGCCTGCTCTCCTCGTCCGTTCGAGACGGCTCAGACGTGGTGGCAGTGCGCGGCCGAAGCGAGAGCAATGGTCGACGAGGTTATTCTGCGCAGTGGCGGATAGAGTTGTATGCGCGAGAGCCCACTGCTACCCTCGACGGCCGCTGAGGCGAGTTCGCTCGTGATCCGCAAAAAGAGTCGCGAGTTTTTTTTTGGCGCGGAAGCACAGGAAAGGCCGCTGGCTCAGACAAAGCAGCAAGGAAGGGGCTTCCTCACCATGAAACGTCTACTTATCGTTACAGCGATGGCTCTCATGCTCGTCGGCATCGCGGTATCGGCCGCATTTGGCCAGACCGGCATAGTCATCCCCCTCGACACTGTGGTGAGGGCCGCTCCCGGCAGCTTGACGGTGATCGCCGTGGTTGATACTCCTTCGGATCTGGTGGGTTCGACGTGCCAGGGGTTGGGCGTTACGCAGAACCAAGATTCGGTCCACCCGAACAACGACATCATCATGGAATCGGGAGCGACCGTCGCCGTGTTTGAAGATGTCGAGGAAACGCCGAACAAGGTGACCACTGCCTCTGGTTCGGTCACTCTCGGTGATACCGTCACCCTCACGCTAAGGATGGGTCGCGATGGTGTATTTAGCGGCGGAATGACCGTCTTGGTCGACGTCGACTGCCTGGCGCCACCGACGACGACCACGACGACGACAACTCTGCCTGTAACGCCCGTCAAACCCGCAATCGAGATCGTGAAGACTGCTGATCCCGAATTCTACGGGGATGACGGTATCGGCCACTTCTCGATCGCCGTCACCAATCCGGGACCGGTAGACCTCACAAACGTCCGGGTCACGGACGATGACGCTCTGGCGATCGACTCGAATTCGAAATGTCCCCGCGAGATCGGTGACCTTGCCGTCGGCCAGAAGGTCGAATACAAGTGCACCATCTCGGGTCTTGATGGTGTCTCCCCCTATCCGAACGAGGCGATTGCGATCGGTATTGGACCGGACGGAACAGAAGTGACCGATTCATCACGGGCAATCGTGTTCCCAGCCGTCCAGGACACCACCGTCACAACCACAACCCAGGCGACGATTGAGACACTCCCCGTCACCGGATCCGACCAGACTCGCGACTTGACCTTTGCCGGATTGGCCCTGGTGGTGAGCGGCATGCTGATACTCGGCGGACTAGTCCTGAGCGGCCGATACCGGCAAGATCTGTAGTTCGCGAGGTCGATCGCTGCGGAGAGAATGGGTAAGCCCCGAGGCAAACCTCGGGGTACATACTCAAACGCGCACGTGCCCAGACTCACCGAACTCCGATGATAGGTCGATTGCGGCGAACTCGGCCCCGGACGGCGCTGGACACTGGGTAGCCCTACTCAAACGGCGGGAGCCCCGGCACCACGCCCCGTCACCCGCATCGCAGGAAGGTGAGGCGGACCTGAGTGCAGTAGCATGTTGCCTGCCACAAGCAGAGGAGTTGGTGATGGCGTTAGGCCCGGTGCAATTCGTAGCGTACGGATTCGAGACTATCGACCGTTTTCGAGGCCAGATCCTCGACGAACTCGATCGACTCGAATCAAGTGGGATGATCCGCGTGCTCGACCTCCTTCTACTGGCGAAGGAAGAGAACGGCGATTTGGTTGTGTTGGAACTCGACGACGATGCTACCGACCAGGAGTCGATCGACCAGGTCGTGGAGGTCGGCGAACTCCTTGCCAAGCTCTTCGGTTTCGAACTCGAGGAGGCCGACTCGGCCACCGGAGACCTGCAGGGAAGCGATGTGGTGGGAGGGTTGTCGCGCGACGATATTTTGATCCTGGCGGACGAACTCGAGCCGGGGACCGCAGCCGGGATCCTCCTGGTCGAGCACCGGTGGGCGGTTGGATTTCGCGACGCAGTGTCGGCGGCGGGTGGATTCCCGCTCCTCCAGGGTTACCTTTCCCCCGACGCAATGGCGCTGATCGGAGCCGAGGCTCTGGCCGTTGCCGATGCTCTGGAGTCCATTGAGGTCGCCGCCGCCGTGGAGGGTGAAGCGTTTCTTCGGTCGCTCGAAGCTCTGGCCGTAGCCGAGGGGGTGGAAAGCACCGTGAGATCGGTTATCGCGGCCGACACGCTTCAAATCCTCATCGATGGTGGGGTCCTCCCCGCCTCGGCCGCTATCGAAGCCGCACACGTGCTCGAGGACGCCGGAGCCATCGATAGGAGCCTTCTGGGCTAGAAGACCGGACACCACGACTTCGTTCATTCGAGAGGAGATCCAAATGGTCGGAAGACGACCCGCAGCACGACGCACAGCACGACGCACGTCCCGACGGACGTCACGGAGAGTAAACCGAAGGCATGATGCCATGCAGGCTGCTGCGGCGCCGCCGCCGCAGCAGGAGCAGCAGCCGGTCTATGCACCTCCCCCCGAGCCGGCGCCTGTTTCGGGAGGGATGAGCGCGGATCAGATCGACCGGTTGAAGGAACTGGCCGCTTTGCGCGATCAGGGCATCCTCACCGAGGAGGAATTCGCGGCTCAGAAGGCCCAAATCCTGGAGTGAGACCGTTGGCGGATACCTGAGGTGTGAGCGCAGCACCCCTCACACCTCAGGGCAAGCGTCCTCACCAAGGAAGGCTTCATGACCGGGCAATCCCCGTCATCAGGTTCGTCGGCCACCTCGGCCCAACCGTCTGGTCGACGCCGCCACTCCGTTCCTGCCTGGCTGCGCGGGCTGGGTAGTCGCAGCTGGCTATTTGTCGGCATCGTGGCTGCCGCCTCGATCGTGTTTGCCGCTCTTGCTTCGTTGTCGGGACTCGTGATCCCTTTGGTGATAGCCGCAGTGTTCGCGGTGCTCCTGGGGCCGCTCGTTGGAGCACTCGAGCGTTTCCGCCTTCCGCGGAAACCCGCGGCTGCCCTGATAATGGTCGGAGTGGCCGCCATCGGAGCTTTTTCGGTCTGGCTGGCTGTGAACGGTGTTGTCGACCAGGGAGCGGAGATCAGCCGGCAGGTGGCGGCCGGTATCGACACGATCAACGAGCACCTGGCCGATGCGGGTTTCGTCGGCGAGGACGGATCGAGCGCCCTGGATGGAGTTATTGGCTTCGTCCCGGATATTGCCAAGGGGCTGGCAGGCTACGTGACTTCTGTGTTCAGCAGCGCCGTCTCGTTCCTGGTGGGTATCTTCGTTGCTGCCTTCTTCCTCTACTACCTCTTGGCGGATTGGGATCAGCTGGTGGGGTGGTTTGCGGGCCACTTGGGGGTACCGGCAGACCTTGGTACCCCGATCATCGACGACACGATGGCAGCGATTCGGCAGTATTTCACCGGTCTGACCATCTCGAGCTTGATCGTGTCGGTTGTGATTGGGGTCACAATGTGGACCCTCGGTCTTCCGCTTGGCCTCACCGTCGCTCTCGTCACGTTCGTGACGGGGTACATCCCGTACCTG
>JAHEDM010000241.1 GCA_024641205.1 Actinomycetes bacterium | reverse complement strand
TCGTAACCCGCCTCGAGCAAGTGCCCGGACATCGCCGAACCCATGACTCCGATTCCCACTACACCTATTCGTTCTTTCACGATTACCTCCTGTTCACCACATCATGGCGTAAACCGACCCGCCGTGCCCATCCACAGCCAATGCTCTCTGCCCGGTCAGCGCCGCCGGGGTCCCTTCCAGCACCTCGTCCAGTCGAATACCGCACACCGCCGGGATGGCCAATGCCCTTGCCGATTCGAAGAGGTGGGCGGCCGGGCTGCCGCCCATCGTGACCACCGCCGCCGCATCCCAAAGCAGCTGCGCCAGGCTGGGGAGAGGGCGGGCGGCGACGACGACATCCCGGGGCCGGAAGGCCGTCATGGAGGCCTGATCGGTGATGTAGCACATCCGCCCGGCACCGATTCCGGGGCCCGCCGATGTTCCGTGCGCGGAGCGACCGTTTGAGATGATGACGGTGGCATCGAAGGGTTCCCATCGGTCGAACCCGATGCGGGGATGGTCTCCGCTCGCTTTGCCTGAGCGCAGCAAATCTGCCGCCCGCTGCGGTTCGACGTGCCAGGCCGCCTGAAGGTCTCCAACTGCGCCTGTGGCGACGAGACCGGCCCGAACGCGGGCAACCAGCCGTCGCATGAAGTTGGAACGTTCGGAATCGATCGGGTGAAGTCCTTGCAGAATGGCAAGCGCGGCGGCAGGATCCGACCCGCGCAGTGCTCTGAATGTATCTTGCGCACGAGCGCGCGCAGCTGCTTTGGGGAGACCCCACACTTGGGCCGTCATCGCCGCGGCGTGCTCGGCCGCGATTCGTAGGGCCTCCGCCGGGTAGATGCCGGCTGCCGGCTCCACCTCTTCCAAGGACATCTCGGGTGCGGCCACCGCCCAGGGGAGAATCAGGGATTCGCCCATCGGCCCGGGATAGCGGCGCACGAGGCGGGCAATCTGCATTGGCAACGCGCCGGTTAGCTCGGGGATGACCGGCGCCTCCGCCGGCCGTATCTCGGCCGTCCGCAGCAACTGCAGCAGGAAAACTTCTCCTTTGACAACCGCCCACTCGCATGCGTTGGCGCCGGTAGTGTCACGGGCGTGGCGGAGTGTGGCGGCGACCGCGGCAATAATCGCTTCTCCCATCAGGGCGATTGCCTCTGCCCCGAGTACCTCTCCGGTGGGAGTCACCCTCCCATGCGCACCGGGATCCCAGCCTTGCACCAGGGGAACAGGCGAACCCCCCACTCCGATCACTGTTGTGTCTTCACCGTCGATTCGGGCGGTGCCTCCGAAATCGGGTTGGAGCGCCGTTTGGATGAGCACGGCCATGGTCGCGGACCCAGGTTCGATCCCGGCCGCGCTGAATCGTTCCAGGGTCGCAACCGTGAACATCGAGGCCCAACACCCTGTCACCGCCTTGGGAAGTTCCGCATGATTCACCTCAAGGTACGAGGTGAACGCTCCCGACCATTCGCCGGACCCTTCGAGGGGTGAGGAGGAACGCACGACCATCGGTGCAGCAAGGTGAGCGCTACTTCGCTCGATCTGGCCCCGCAAGGTCTCGGAGAGTAAGGCCTGGCCGATCACCAGGCGGGCGCCGCCTGAGCCCCGGCGCGTCAGAGCGTCGGCGCCTGCTTGCAGGTACGGGATCGACTCGTCTGCCGCCACCACGACCCCGGGCAGGATGGGCAATCCGGCGCGCCGACCCCGGGCGAGCCAGGCAGCTTTGGCGCCGGCCCTCCCGGGGTCGAGGCAACGGTCGTCGTCGAGATCGAAGATCAATCGATCTCGATGATTTCGTCGTTCTTGTAGGTGGTTACCAGCTCGTATCCCGTGTCGGTGACGTAGATCATCTCCTCGAGACGCACGCCGTGATCGTGCAGCTTGCCGTGCTGCGTCTCGAGAGCGAAGGTCATTCCCTTTTGGATCTCGACGGGGAAGTCCAACGACCAGGTACGGGAGATCACCGGCGGGTCGTACTGGGCGAGCCCCAGTCCGTGGCCCCAGTTGTTGGCCGCCGCCTGATCCTCCTCCTCATAACCCCAGGCTTCTTTCGCAGACGGCCACTTCTCGGCGATGTCCCTGGTGGTAACACCGGGTTTCACCATCTCGATCGAATCCCACAACCACTTGTGAGCTTCGTCGTACGTAGCCTTGTGCTCGTCCGTCGCCTTGCCACCCACGCAGTAGGTGCGGTAGCAGCACGACTTCATTCCATTCCACGTGAGCGCCGCCAGGTCGATGATCACCAGCTCACCCGGCCGGATCATCCGATCCGAGAAATTGCGCCAGTTGGGCCAGGCGTTCGGGCCAGACGAAACGATGACGTCCTCGACATCCTCCATGCCCGGGATCGCGTAGAGCCGCTCAAACCCAAAGGCAGCCACTTCGTTCTCGGTCATCCCCGGCTTCATGAAGTTGGTGAGTTCGTAATGGATCTTGTCGCAGATGGCACCAACGATCTGGAAGGCCTTGATCTCATCAACGCTCTTCACGGCCCGGGCGTTCATCATTGCAGTCATGCCATCGGTCCAGTTGATTCCGCGCTCTTCGAAGCGTTGAATCAGGTTGATGTCGATGAAGTCCACGCCAAGCGGCATGTCCTTTACGCCGGCCTCTTCCAGATCGTTCATCAAGGCGTCAACGAATTTGTTGGTCTGCTGCTCGGCGGCGGGACCAACCGCACCCTTGATCCAGGAGTAGGAGTAGCGGATGTTCTCCTTGGGGATCCAGGGGTTGTGGACCTCGAGGTGGAATCCGATATCGCCCTGTTCGTACACGATGGGTGGCTTGCCTGCCGGGAGCACGACGTAGCGGAGGCCCGGCTTCAGGCGGTTCCACCCCGGCGTCAACGTCGAGGACACATACCGCATGTTCTCGTCGTAGAACAACAGCAGCGCTCCAAGACCCGCCTTCTCCATCTCGGCGTGGGCCCGCTTCAGGCGCCAGTCCCGGACGTTGGCCCAGTTGATCCCTTCTTTCCAGTCGGTGCTCAGACCGAAATAAGCCTCTCTCATATCCGTCCTTCCTGTCGTGTTTGGATGACTAGCCGACCCGTCCCGGCAATACCTCACGAACGATGTCGAGGAATTCGTCGTCGTTCAAGAGGCCCTTCTTGGCGAGCGACTTGCCCTTGACCTCCATCAGAATTGCCTCGATGTCTTTGGTTGCGGCGTCGGAGATTCCGTGCTTGTCCAGCCAGATGGCGATCGAATCCAGGCCTGAGCCCTTGCCGAGGACGATCGTGGGATCCGGCTGACCGACCAGCTCCGGGCGATAGGGGAAGGGCTCGGTGAGCTCATTCCCAACGTTCTTGACCCAGGTGGTGATGATGCCCGACTCGACCTGGTAGAGCATATCGCCCGTGGCCGGGCGGTTGCCGGGCTGGGCGACCCCGGACAGGTCTCCAACCAGGCGGGCAATCTCGGTGAACTTCTCCGTCTTGATGCCCATGTCGACGCCGTACATGGTGAGGAGGCCGAGCACCGTTTCTTCGGTTGGAGCGTTACCGGCGCGTTCGCCGAGACCACTCACGGTCGTGTGCAACACCGAGGCGCCTTCGGCCACGGCCAAGACGGTGTTGGCAACACCCATGCCGAAGTCCATGTGGAAGTGGGTTTCGAGAGGAACATTCATGCGCTCCCGAACCCGGCGGGTGTAATAGCTGATGGCGTGCGGTGAGCACACCCCGAACGTGTCGACCAGAGCGACCTTGTCGACGTGACCATGGGTTGCGACGGCCTCGAGGTCGTCCAGCAACTCCGTCATCGTCGAGCGGGTTGCGTCGATCGGGAAGAACGTGACTTTCAGCCCGTTCTCATGAGCGAACTTGGTTGATTCCACGGAAGCCTCGATAGCACGCTCCAGCGGCCACCGGTAGGCCTTCTCGATGAGGTGGTGGCTGGCGGGGACTTCCATGACAACCCCGGAAACCCCACACTCCAGAGCCAGTTGTACATCGGAGATCATGCAACGAGAGAACGCGTAGATTTCGGCGTCGAACCCGGCGTTGGCGATCCGCTTGACCGCGTCGGTGTCGGAAGCAGAAACCGCAGGGAGCCCGGCCTCGATCCGATGGATACCGGCCTCAGAGAGGGCTTCAGCAATGCGAAGTTTGTCGTCGGAAGTGAACTCGACTCCCGACTGCTGTTCGCCGTCTCGCAAGGTGACATCGTGGATGGTCACTTCTTCGGGGATGGAGAAGCCCTCCGTGACCTCTGGTAGGTAGTTCCAAGGGCTCGAAAACCATTGATCGGTCTTCCATG
>JAHEDM010000240.1 GCA_024641205.1 Actinomycetes bacterium | reverse complement strand
GCATCGGAGGAGGTCTTCGAGGTCTGCAAACAGGCGCTGGAGTTGCACGGCGGACACGGTGCCATGCTCGAGATGGGGATTGAGAAGTACCTCCGCGACGCCTCAGTGTTTCTCCATATGGACGCGACCGTGGACGTCTCCTGCTTCAAGATCATCAAAGCGATGTTCCCCGAGACTGCGGGAACCTACGCGGGCCCTGATTGAGAGACCGGGACAGAACCAAGGAACCGCGGTAAACCAGGACCGGGGAATCGGGTCGTCTATGAGGTTGGGAGGCGACGTGAACTCACGTCGCGGGGGCCCACGTTCATATGTCGTCCGGCTTGATCCAGACGGTATCTGAGGGAGCGGGTACCCACAGTTCGATGAAGCTGAACTCCGCTTCGGTGGGGTTCTCGAACCAGTGCACCTCGTTCTCGTTGACGAGAACGACGTCTCCGGGACCCAGATCGATCGCCTCATCATCGGTGTGGAGAACACCCCGCCCTTCCATGACGAAGAAGAAATGCTTGCAGTCCCGGTGGTAATGAGCGGCAGCCGTGTCGCCCGGGTGGTAGGTGATGCGATCGGCTTTCAGAGCCGTGGTCCCAAAGATCTCTTCAGTCACCAGGTCGATACGATCGCGGGAATCGCGGGTGGAATGAAGTCTTGGCAGATCCGAGAAAGAAACGACCTTGGCCATTACCGTGCCTCCATGCCGGCGGAGAACCGAAGGTAGTACCGTCTTCGCCCGGTCGCAAACGTTTGTGGGGAGGCACCACGGCTTCGGAAGTGATCTCGGCAGAGGACCTCGAGCAGCCCATCATCAGGGGAAAGACGCTCTCGGCCCGCAACGAAGGTGACATGATGACCGTCATCGACGCGGGCGAGTACGGACTTTTGGTCACCGACGAACCGGTCGCCCACGGTGGCACCGGTAGAGGACCCTCTCCCCTCCAGACTGTGCTCGGAGCCCTATGCGGATGTGAGTCGGTGACGTTCAACCGCACCGCGACCGATTTCGAGTTCGACTACGACGGAATCGACTTCGAAGCAGCATTCACCATCGACGTGAGAGGACGCCTGGGAGTACGAGGAGTGCGTCAACACTTCCAAACGATCAGATTGCAGGCGACGGTCTACACCTCAGAGAGCCAGGACCGACTTCGCCAAGTCGTCGCCGAAACCGAAGCGCGTTGCCCGGTCTTCAACCTCATTCAGGATGCCGGCGTCAAACTCGAGGTGCTCTGGCTCCAAAAACCCCACCGCGACGACTGAAACCCTTGGGAGCCGAACCTGCTTAGTTAGGCCAGCACCTGCTCGACGGTAGTGACGATGCGGTCAACCGACGGAATCGCCACATCCTCCAACGCATCCGCCGAGGGCAGCGGGATGTGCGGAGTCGTGATCCTGACGATCGGTCCGTCCAGATCCCAGAAACATTCCTCGGCGGCGATCGAGACCACCTCGGCACCCCACCCGGTCAAGCGCGGGTTCTCTTCGACGGTGAACAGCCTGCTCGTTTTGGCGATCGAACCGAGCACCGTCTGCGTGTCGAGAGGAACCAACGATCGCAGGTCGATGACCTCGACGGAAACCCCGCGCTCGGCAAGCACCTCGGCGGCCGCCAGCGCCTTGGGAACCATCGCTGCCAGAGCGACCAGGGTCGCGTCGCTTCCCTCTCGAACCACACGGGCCGTCCCGAGCGTGTCGACCAGCTCGCCGTCTGGTACATCGCCTTTGGTGGCGTAGAGCGCTTTGTGTTCGAAGAACATGACGGGATCGGGATCACGAACCGAAGCCGCCAGCAGACCGATCACGTCGGCCGGATTGGACGGGGCAACCACCTTGAGGCCGGGAATCGCCATCGCCCAGTTCTCGACACTTTGTGAATGTTGGGCACCGAATCGGGCGCCTCCCCCGTTTGCGGTCCGGATCACCAGCGGCAGCGAGATTTGCCCGTCCGTCATGTAGCGGGTTTTGGCTATCTGGTTTGCCACGATGTCCCAGCACGTAGCGAGGAAATCGGAGAACATGATCTCGGCAATAGGACGCAGACCGGTCATCGCAGCTCCCATGGCCGCTCCGACGATCGCCTCTTCCGAAATCGGGGTATCCCGAACCCGGCGTGGGCCGAATTCCGCAAGCAGGCCGGGCGTCGCCTTGAAAACGCCGCCGGCGCCGGCCACGTCTTCGCCGATCAGATAGACCCGCTCGTCACGCCGCATCTCCTGGGCGATACCGGCCGCCACCGCGTCCCGGTAGGTCAGTTCCGCCACGTCGCGCTCCCATCTGCCCACACGTTCCGTTCGAGTACCTCAGGACCCGGAGCAGGCGCCTCACGCGCCGCCTGGGTGGCGGCTTCGACATCGGTCCGAGCGTCGTCATCGATTTCGGTCAGGGCGTTCTCGGCAATTCCTTGGGCGAGGAGTCGCTCCCGATACGTGTCGACCGGGTCACGATCCAGCCACTCCTCAACTTCCTGATCGGGCCGGTACTTGCCGGGGTCGGCTCGCGAATGGCCGCCGTGCCGATATGTCTTGGCCTCCACCAGGGAAGGACCGGCGCCTTGTCGGGCCCGGTCGAGAGTCTCCAGGGCGATGGCGTATACCGCGTCTGCATCGTTGCCATCAACGATTATCGACTCGAGACCGTAGGCGGCCGCCCGATCTGCAGCCGGGTTGGCGACGGCCGTCACCGATTCGATGGCCGTGTATTCCATGTAGAGGTTGTTCTCGCAGACAAACACCACGGGCAGCTTCCAGACTGCGGCCATGTTGAGCGCTTCGTGAAAGGCTCCGATGTTGGTGGCACCATCGCCAAAGAAACAAACGGCCACCTGTCCGCTCCCTCGCTCCTGAGCCGACCAGGCGGCTCCCGCAGCAATGGGCAGGTGAGCGCCAACGATCGCATACGATCCCATGGCATAGTTCTCGACGCTGGTCAGGTGCATCGAACCGCCCTTGCCCCCGGTAACGCCGTTGCTGCGACCAAGGAGTTCACCCATCACCCGGGCCATCGGAGTACCCCGGGAGAGGGTATGAGCATGACCCCGGTAGGTACAGAATGTGTAGTCGTCTACCCGCATGGCAGCCCCAAACCCGGCAGCCACCGCCTCCTGCCCGAGCGAAAGATGGCTGGTTCCCTTGACCAATCCTTCCATGAAGAGGTCATAGGCACGTTTCTCGAACAATCTGAGCTCGACCATTCGGCGATAGAGATCCAACCGGGTCTCTTGATCGATTTCTACCGCCGGGGTTGACGTACTCGTCACTACTCGCTACCTCCCGCCATCAATACGCGTTCGTAACCACTAGTTCTTCAGCCGGGAAGAGGGTAAGCAATTCTGCGCCGTTGGCGGTGACCACAACCTCTTCTTCAATGCGTGCCGCCGAGTGTCCATCGTCCGCAGGGCAATAGGTTTCGAGAGCGAACACCATCCCTTCCTGGATCTCGACCGGACTCTCGATGGAATTGAGCCGGCTGATGATCGGCCGCTCGTGGAGGCCCACTCCGAGGCCGTGACCGAATTGAAGCCCGAAGGCATCCATTTCGTCCTCGAAACCGAACTCGGTGGCTTTCGGCCATGCCAGAGCGATATCGGCCGTACTCGTGCCCGGCTTGACGAGCTGGATTGCGGCATCAATCCATTCCCTGGCCTGCTTGTAGGCGTCCCGGTGGGATTGGGTTGCCCGGCCAACCGCGAAGGTCCGGTAGTAGCAGGTCCGGTAGCCGTTGAAGACGTGAATGATGTCGAAGTATGCCTGATCGCCGGGTCGGATCAATCGGTCCGAAAACACATGCGGGTGCGGGCTGCAGCGCTCGCCTGCGATCGAATTGATCGCCTCGACATACTCCGAACCCATCTTGAAGAGGGTGTCGTTTGCCATCGCAACGACATCGCTCTCCCGGATCCCGGGCTTGAGCTCCTCATAGATCCGTTGGTAGACGCCATCGACCATGGCCGCGGCCTGGCTGAGCAGCATGATCTCGTCCTGGTTCTTGATCTGCCTGGCGTCGAGCATGGTCTGCTGGCCATCCCGTATCTCGATGCCTGCGGCCTGGAGCTCGAACAGAACCGGAATCTCGATGATATCGACCCCGAGGGGCATGTCACCCACGCCCTCTTCCTCCAGCGCCGATTTGATCTCGAGCGCCGCCCTCCTGGACAAACCGGCGTCCGGAGCGATTGATCCTTGCAGGCCGGTATTCCCACCCTTGGAGTGGGTCGGGTCGAGCCAGGGGGCCTGCGAGCGATGGGCCTTGGCTGCCGACCCGAAGTCCCAGATGCGCGGCTCGCCGGTGCGGGTGA
>JAHEDM010000239.1 GCA_024641205.1 Actinomycetes bacterium | reverse complement strand
TCTGGGCTTCCCGATCGAGCACGTGCCGCGTGAGCGACTCCGGGGGGTTGTGGGGAGCGATAGGTTCTCGATGGCGCTCATTGAGAAGACCAGCGCCGGTCTTCATCCCGCCAAGTACACCTTTGGTCTGGCAGCGGCCGCCGCTCGCGCCGGGGCCAAGCTGATCGAACATGCCGAGGTGACCGCCGTTGAGAAACAGGGTGGGTACTTCACCGCCACCACGCCCCTGGGCCGTATTCAGGCCGGGCGGATCCTCGTCGCCACCAACGGCTACACCGGGACGCTCTTCCCGTCGATCAGGCGCGGAGTCGTCCCGGTAGGGAGCTACTCGATCGTGACGGAACCACTCCCCATCGAATTGGCCGAAGAAATCCTGCCGGGCAACCGAATGGTGTGGACGGCTCGTCGCTTGCTCAACTATTTCCGCCGCACCCCGGACAACCGGATCTTGATCGGAGGCCGGCGCAACCTTCGAACTGACCTCGATCCTCTGGGAAGCACTCGAGAACTGAAATCCAGTCTGGTGGAGTTCTTCCCCGAGTTGGCGCCGTACGAGGTGAGCCACGTCTGGGGTGGAAAGCTGGGGGTCACGTTCGACCTCCTCCCCCACATCGGCCGGTCCGATGACATCTGGTATGCGATGGGATACGGAGGCCACGGAGTGCCGCTCGCTACGTATCTTGGCAACGAAGTCGGGATGCTCATGGCAGGTGAACTCGATCGCAGTCCTTTTGCCGAGATAACCCCTCCGACGCGGTGGTTCTACCGAGCGAGCCCCTGGTTCCTACCCCTGGCGGCCGCCGCCTACCGGACCCTGGACCGGTTCGGTCGCTGACCCTCGCCGCTTCTTCACCACAACCATTACGCCGGCGCAGACTGCGGCGGCCAGCAAAGGAACATACGTGAAGCTTCCGAGCACGGTTGACAACCCCGCTCTCCACGGACTTGCCCCGCGAGCAGGATCGGCGATCCATGACCCGAGCCGCAGCATCACTGCCAGGGAAAGCGAAGTCAGCATCAACCGGTAGGCGAGGTTGCGAAACGCCGCCACCCGGTCCGGACTGACCAAAACGGCGCCGCCGCCAAAAAGCAGCACCGCCACCCCTGCCACAAGTGCTGCCAGACTCAAAGCTGCCGATACCCTCGTTGCCGCGGACGTCACCGGGATCTCACCAGTGCCATCCAGAGGAATCGGTTCGATTCTCGAAACCAGAGCGGCCACCGTGCCCTCGTCGGCCGACAGGCCTGCATCGGTCAGCACGCGGGTGATCTGAGGAACGGCAGGCAGCAGAGCCGAGGCAGGATCCACCAGAGCGGTGCTACCCACCGGGGCGAAGATCGCCTCGACGAGTTGGTCCGTGAGATCGGCCAGCACCTGTTCCGTCTCCGGCATCGCCATCAACCGGTCGACGGACGCCGTGTCGCCGGCAACGATCACGTCTATCGAAACGAGTCCTTCCGTGATCCAGCCGACGATCCGCTCCTGGACGACCTGTTCCGCGGCCAAATCGCCCATGACCTCGGCTACGGAAGTCCGGCTCCCGGTGACCGCGCTACCCCACAGCGATCCAATCAGAATCGACGTCGAAAGGCCAAATAACCAGAAGAGCGCGCCGCGCAGAAACCGGCGGGGAAGATTCAGCGAAGTGTCCGGCGCAGTACTGACCTGGACGGGACGGAGTCCCGTGAGGGAGGCGGTCACTTGATAACCAGTTCGGGATGCGTCCGCACGCGGGGCCGAGCAGCCACAACTCCCCCGGCGAGCTCATCGAACGCCCGCGCCGTTTCACTCTCAGGAGCGACCGCAAGCAGCGGCTGCCCTTCGTCTGCTCCTGCTCTCATAGCCGACAGGAAAGGAATCCGGGCGAGCAGCGGCACCCCGAGTTCTTCGGCAAGAGACGCCCCGCCGCCTTCGCCGAACAAGGCATACCGGGTTCCGTCATCACCCGTGAACCATGACATGTTCTCAACGACGCCCATGACTTCCTGGTTGACCTTCTCGGCCATCAGCGCGGCACGTTTCGCAACCCGTTGCGCGGTCGGTTGGGGAGTCGTCACAACAACAACCTGGGCACGAGGGATGAATTGCGATACGGAGATGGCGACGTCGCCGGTCCCCGGCGGCATATCGATCAGGAGAAAATCGGGATCGTCCCAGAACACATCGGACAGAAACTGTTCGAGGGCTTTGTGCAACATCGGACCGCGCCAGATGACGGCCTGGTCGGGACGCACGAAGTAATCCATCGAAATGACCTTCACACCGTGCGCCTGGGGGGCAATGATCGTTTCGTCGATCACGGTGGGCAGGCGTTTGACTCCAAGCATTTTGGGGATGGAGAAGCCCCAGACGTCTGCATCGATGACCCCAACAGAATGCCCGAGTTGTGTCAGAGCAACAGCCAGGTTGGCCGTAATCGACGACTTGCCGACGCCGCCTTTCCCACTGGAGATAGTCACAACTCGAGTCGGCGAACCAGGACGGGTCAGCGTCATTCCGCGCTCGGGTCGCAACTTGCCCATCATCTTGCTGCGGTCGTCATCATCCATCTCGACGAAGGTCACTTCGACTGACGCAACACCGTCAACCGCCGAGGCAACATCTTCGATCGCTCGAGCCACCAGGCCGGCCGAGGCGTAGCCGGGCACCGGCATTGCCAGCTGCACGTCTACTCGTCCCTTTCGAGTGACACCCAGGGAACGGATCATCCCGAGTTGGGCGAGCGGGCGACCAATTTCCGGCTCATCGACAGCCCCCACCAGGGCCTCGAGGGCTGCTTTTTCGACCATTTCTTGTCCCATCCGCACAGTGTTTAGAGCCAGCGCAAAACTATAGTGACGGCGTCCACCTACTCAGAGAGCCTATGAACACCCGACAACTCGAGCGCACCCTCAGTGATCTGACCTCGACCCTCGGGGATCCGACCCGGCGCTCCATCTACCTCGCAGTGCGCGAATCCGCACATCCCGTCACAGCAGCTCAGATCTCAGCCCAGTTCAGCATTCACGCCAATGTTGCCCGGCACCACCTCGATCGTCTCGCCGACGAGGGTTACCTGGAGATAACCCAGAAGCGTCCGGAGGGGAAGAACGGCCCGGGGGCCGGTCGGCCCGCGAAGTGCTACGCCTCAACGGAAAAGGAGATCGAGCTCCAGTTTCCCGCCCGTCGCTACGACCTTCTGGCCGACCTCCTGATTCGGGTCGTTCAACGGCTCGAACCGGAACGAGCCTCCGAGATTGCTGCCGAGGTTGGTCGCGAGTACGGCGTTGAGCTGGCAGGCACTTTGGAGCTGCCGGCGGCCGCCGGTTTTGATTCGGTGCTCGCCACCGTTCAACAGGCAATGGTCGATGTCGGTTTTGCAGTCGATACCAATGCCAACAATCGCCAGCTGTTGATGAGCCACTGTCCGTTTGGTCGGACGGCCTTCGATCATCCCGAGGTCGTGTGCTCTCTCGACCGTGGCATCGTGAACGGTCTCATGGAGGCCCTGCACCACGCCACCGACACCGTAACCACCCCCAAGGAGACCTGGGGCGAGGGCTGCGTAAACACGGTCTAGAAGACCGCCGGGCTTCGCTATTCTCACGTCGGTTTCACCATGCCCAGGAGGTTCTTCATCATGCCGGTCACCGTCGGAGAGCGCGCCCCCGATTTCGAACTGTACGACCAGGACGCCAATCCGGTTTCCCGCGCCTCGCTCGAGGGTCGCAAGTCCCTCATCGTCTTCATCCCCTTGCCCTTCTCGGGCATCTGCGAAGCTGAGCTTTGCTCGATCCGTGACAATCTGGACCGATTGAACGATATGGACGCAAATGTCGTCGTTATCACCTGCGATACGCGCTTCGTCCACAAGAAATGGGCCGCGGAGCAAGGATTCGAGTTCCCACTCCTTTCCGACTTTTGGCCCCACGGGGAAACGGCCCGTGCCTACGGCAGCTTCAACGAAGACCGTGGGGTCGCCAACCGGATGACCTACGTCCTCGACGAGGTCGGCCTCGTTCAAGAGGTCATCGATTCAGGCAGCCTGGGCGTCGCCCGGGAAATGGACGCTTACCTGGAGGCTCTGGGGAAGACATAAGTCTCCCCTGCTTTGCGGAGGAGACACGCCGTCAAAGACGGCGCAGAGGGGGTGCAGCCTCGCCAGACGGTCTGGAAAACAGTCTGCCGTCTGCCTGGTGGATCGCCGGCCCCCCTCCGTCGAGCCCTTTTGGGCTCGACTCCTCCCCCCAGATTCGCTCACTTCGTTCGCCAGGGGGAGGGAACGAGGCCTATCCGAACCAGCTTCGCCACAGCCGCACGAAGAAACCAGGACGGCCGGGGCGGGG
>JAHEDM010000238.1 GCA_024641205.1 Actinomycetes bacterium | reverse complement strand
GAGATCACGGCAGACGATGTGACCGGATGGGCCAGCAGCGCATACCTCGCCTGGATCGGCGAGACCAGCGATGCCACCTCCGCCGTCATCGATGCGATTGGGGAAACACCCCGGGCCGAAACCATGCTCGATCTCGGGCTGATCGTTGCACAATCGCAGTCGGTGGAGGAACCCGAATCGAGGATCCGAGTGGCGAAGTCGCCCACGGTCGCCGACCTGGGTGAAGTCACCTACGACGTAATCGGACTCGGCGATGACGCTCTCTTCGGAGTGCGACTGACCGTGTTCGGCACACCGGACTCGGGTGGCGAGAGCTTCACGCTCAAAACGGTCGAAAGCACAGCTCTATGCGCCAGGGGAGTCACTCCGGAGGGGCTCTGTTCATGAACACCGAAAGGAGGCAGAGACCTTTCGATCGCTGCTTCGGCTAGGAAGACCAGGTTCCTCAACCGGCGGCCGGTATCAGCCGATGATGGAGGCATGAAGCGCTCTCTGATCGTCCTGCTGCTGGCCATTTCCGCCGCCGCCTGTTCGTCATTCACCACCACCCCGACCACGTTAGGAGTCGATGGTGCTCCCCAGATCATCAAGAACACTTTTCTGAGTGTGAGTCGCGAGGCGGCCACCCTGGCCGGCTACGACGCAACCAACGACACCTTCATCGAGTTCGCCCGCGCGGTCTGCGGCGCGGGCCTCGAGAATCCGAACGAGCGCGAGGATTTCGCCACCGATTGGGCCGGCCCGAAGGCCGATCAAGCCGCCATGCAGATGTGGTCGACGGCCGCCCACGCGGCCACCAGCTCCTTCTGCCCGATCGGGTAGGAATGAGGAAAGGGCCCGAAGGCCCTTTCCCGATCGTGGTCCCGGCGACGGATGGCTCAGCTACAGCCCGTCGTGCCGCCACAGTTCAGGCACTTGTAGCAGCTGCCCGACCGGATGGTGATGTGACCGCAGGTTTCGCAGAGCGGAGCATCACCCATCATGGCCGCCAGAGCCGATTGCACCGATGCGGTGCCTGTATCGACCGCCGCAACCGCGACCGGCGTCCGGACAGGTTGGGAGGCGAGGTTGCCGTTTGATCCGTTTGAAGAGGGGACAGAATCAACGAACCTGGCTGCAGCCACTTGGACGTCGATGTCCTTTTCCATCGCCGCATCGGTCAGATCGAGCTGGACGCCTGCTTCGACGGCCAGCCCTTTGGCCGGCTCCGGCAACTCCATCTCCCGGACGGGGGGCACCTGGGCAAGCTCATCCCGTTGCAGGTACTCCACTCCCAGCGCCCGGAACACGTAGTCGACGATCGAGTTGGCCATCTTGATATTGGGATGGCCCTCGACCATGCCGCGCGGTTCGAACGTCTGGAAGGTGAAGGTATCGACGAACTCATCGAGCGGCACACCGTACTGAAGCCCCTTCGACACGGCTATCGCAAAGCAGGAGAGGATCCCGCGCAACGTCGCGCCCTCTTTGGCCAGATCGATGAAGACCTCGCCGAGTGTTCCGTCCTCGTACTCGCCGGTCCGAAGGAACACCTTGTGGCCCCCGATGCGAGCCTCCTGGGTGAAACCACCCCGCCGGGCAGGCAAGAGGAACCGGGGAGGCTGCATGCCCCGATCGTATGCTTCAGTGGGTGAGACGCCGGCCGGGATACGACCCCACGCAAACGCCTTTTCTTCAACCAGGGCAGCGTTGATCTCCTGGGATTCTTCCTGATCGTCACCCTCGTCTGAGGTCGACGAAAGCGGTTGAGAGGCTTTCGAACCATCCCGGTACAGCGCCATGGCCTTCAGTCCGAGGTCGGCCGACAGCATGTAGGCGCCTTCGATATCTTCCGGGGTCACCTCGTTTGGCATGTTGATGGTCTTCGAGATCGCACCCGAGACGAACGGCTGAGCTGCGGCCATCATCTTGATGTGTCCGTTGTGGTGGATGAACCGTTTCCCCTTCCGGCCGTTCTTATTGGCCGTATCGAAAACCGGGAGGTCGTCCTCTGTCAGTTCAGGAGCGCCCTCGATCGTTTGATGACCGCAGATGACATCGTTGGCTTCAATTACCTGGCTGCGGGAGAAACCGAGCGAGGCGAGGAGGTCGAACCCTGGCGCCAGATAGCGATCGGCCGGAATGCCAATCGTGTCCATGGTTTCTTCTCCGAGCACCCAGGCATTGAATGCATGTCGGAGGTCGAACACGCTGGGGAGAGCAGCTTCGATCTTGTCAATTGCTTCGTCGGGCAGTCCACGCCCCAACAGGCTCTCCCGGTTGATGTGGGGGGTGCCATCGAGGGTCATGGTTCCAACGACGTACCGGACGATCCGATCGATCTGGTCTTCCCCATATCCGAGCCGTCGCAAAGCGGAAGCGATCGACTGATTGGCGATCTTGAAATAGCCACCCCCCGCCAGTTTCTTGAACTTCACCAGAGCGAAGTCGGGCTCGACCCCGGTGGTATCACAGTCCATGAGCAGGCCGATGGTTCCGGTCGGCGCGAGCACGGTGGCCTGAGCGTTGCGGAAACCGTTGGTTTCTCCGGACTCCAGAGCTGCATCCCAGGCGTGGCGGGCTGCTTCCACCAGGGGACCAGGCGCTTTGGTGGGGTCAATGCCCATGACGAAATGGCTGATGCCCTCGTATTCCTCGATCGGCGCGTCGTAGGCCGCCCGCTGGTGGTTGCGGATGATCCGCAGCATGTGGTCGCGGTTCTCCCAGAAACGGGGGAATGGGCCGATGGCAGCTGCCATCTCGGCAGACGTCGCGTAGGCGCGCCCGGTGAGAATGGAGGTGAGGGCTCCGGCGATGGCACGCCCCTCGTCCGAGTCGTAGGGAATCCCGGACCGCATCAGCAACGACCCGATGTTGGCGTAACCGAGGCCGAGCGTCCGGTATTCGTAGGAACCGAGGGCGATGTCCTTGGAAGGGAACTGGGCCATCGTGACGGAGATCTCCAGGACCACGGTCCACACGCGAATGGCGTGCTCGTACGCTTCCACGTCGAAGGCGCCCGTCTCGTCGTTGTAGAACTTGACCAGGTTGAGGCTGGCCAGGTTGCACGCCGTGTTATCCAGGAACATGTATTCCGAGCAGGGGTTCGACGCCCTGATCCGCCCACCCTCCGGGCAGGTGTGCCACTCGTTGATCGTCGTGTCGAACTGCATTCCCGGATCGGCACACGCCCAGGCTGCATCCGCAATGGTCCGCCAGATATGACGAGCCTTGACCGACCTCCGCACGGCACCGGTTGAGCGCTCGATCAAGTCCCACTCACCGTCTTCGATGACCTTTTGGAGGAACTGCTGGGTGACCCTCACGGAGTTGTTTGAGTTCTGACCGGAAACGGTCTGATAGGCCTCGCCGTTGAAGTCGGCCGGGAAACCGTTGGCGATGAGGATCTTGGCTTTTTCCTCTTCGGCCTTCTTCCAGTTGATGAAGGTCTCGATATCAGGGTGGTCGACATCGAGGATGACCATCTTGGCGGCCCGGCGCGTGGTCCCGCCCGACTTGATGGCACCGGCCGCCCGGTCGCCGATCTTCAAGAACGACATCACTCCGGACGACTTGCCGCCTCCGGAGAGGGGCTCACCCTCAGCCCGGATCGTCGAAAAGTTGGTGCCGGTTCCGGATCCGAATTTGAACAGGCGAGCCTCTTTGGTCCAAAGGTCCATGATGCCGCCCTCGTTGACGAGGTCGTCGCCGACCGCCTGGATGAAGCAGGCATGCGGGGCGGGACGGCTGTACGAGTCGGGCCCGGGGATCAGTTCCTCGGTCTCGGGATCGACGTACCAGAAACCTTGCGGAGGGCCGGTGAGACCGTACGAGTAATTGAGCCCGGTGTTGAACCACTGCGGACTGTTGGGCGCTGCCATCTGATTGGCCAGCATGTACTTCAGTTCATCTTCGAATGCCTGGGCGTCTTCTCCCGAAGCGAAATAGCCATTCTGCTCACCCCACCAGCGCCACGTCTCTGTGAGCCGGTCGAAGACTTGACGGGCCGAGCGTTCCGGGCCGAGGATCGGCTCTCCATCTTCGTCAAAGAGTTGGCGGCCCTCGTCGTCATACTGAGGTATTCCGGCCTTTCGGAAGTACTTCGAAACCATGATGTCGGTCGCAACCTGCGACCAGGCAGCCGGAATTCCGGCGTCTTTCATCTCGAAGACCACCGATCCATCCGGATTGGCGATCTTCGAATCGCGTCGAGTCCACTCGATCGACGAGTAGGGGTCTTCACCAGCCTTCGTGAAGCGGCGGCCGATGGTCAGACCTTTGGTCCCTGTCTCAAACATGCGTTATCCCTCCACAATCCGGGCACACTCCACCCAGCCCGGTGCCTGCCAGAAACTGTCTTCTATACCACTAGATATTGTG
>JAHEDM010000237.1 GCA_024641205.1 Actinomycetes bacterium | reverse complement strand
CCGGTTGGTTCGCACTTCTCTTGGTTTGTTCAATCGTTCACGAAGTCCACGAGGTCCCACCGCAGAAACCCCCACACCGGTTCCGGGGGTCGGGCGGTTGGCCGGTGTGGCGACCGGGGCGACCGGGGTTGGGATCGCTGGGTGGCATTAGTTCCGATAGGTCATCACGAGATGATCCGATCGAACCATCGACACGCCAAGTGGCCCGTAATACGCTTCGAGTAGCACGGCATCAGCCGTGTTTGGGGTTACCTGCATTGGGAGGTGCAATGACCTACGAGAAACCGGAAGTCCGTGACTTCGGCTCGATCGCCGAGCACACCTATTTCGATATCGTTGATGGTGACTTTTGCGGATGCTCGGGTCACCAACACCAGGGCGACGCCGACGAAACAACCTTCTAGCAGTCGCACGTTGTAATCGAGTCGCCAGGACCGCCGGGCTGTGACCGGTTGTAGGCTGCCCCTTGCCCTGCCGGTCCTGGTTGCCCTCGACGAGATACTTGGGTTACCTGGTCCGGCGGGTCAGATTTCTGGCGATACGCTCGAAGGAGAGGGCGATGGCGGGGTTGCATACCTTCGACGGTGTCTATGTGAGGGAGAGGCACTTCGCGCCGCTTGGTCTTGGGATCATCACGTTGGGTATCTACCCGCTGGTCTGGTGGTACAAGATCAACCGAGAGATGCGAGACCTCGGCGAGCCGCTCGGTATGGGCCGACGGAAGAGCCTCTTGCCGGCTCGCCTGGCTGCGGTGGGAGTCCTCCTCCTCATGTCGGCCGCCGGGTGCAGCAGTAGCGCCGTCACGACCACGGTTGGACCCGCAGCAACCACACGACCATCCGCCGTTTCTACGACGACGACCGACGCGGCGGACGGTGCAACGACCACCGTTCCCGAGCTTCTCAGCCCCCCGTACTTCGAGTCAGGCGAATGCGTCACGAAAGCAACCAGAAGCCTGGCGGCCGATCCCGACCGGGTGATCGAGTGTGGCCACCTGGTAGTGCTCGAGGATCGCTCCCGACCCGAAGGAACCCGAGTGCGACTCCCCGTGATGATCGCCCGCACCCAGAATCCTGTTCCCGCACCCGACCCGGTCGTCTATCTGGCAGGGGGCGGAGGCCACAACCATTTGCTCTATGCCGACTTCTTCATGGACGGCGTAGGTGACGCCGTGCTGGAGCGGCGTGACTTCATCCAGTACAACCAGCGGGGCGCGGACCTCACCAGCCCGGATTTGTCCTGCCCCGGCTTGGCCGGATTCCTGTTCGGCCTTGCTGCCGAACCGCTCGGGCAGCAGGAGTGGGCCGACCGTCACCTGGCCTTCCTATCGAGGTGTCGCGAAGCCCTCGTCGCAGCCGGCGTCGACCTCTCGATGTACAACAGTGCCGTCAACGCCGCCGATGCCGACGAGTTGCGTCGCGCTCTGGGGTACGAACAAGCCAACTTCTACGGGACCTCATACGGGACCCGACTCGGTCTCGACTTGATCCGGGACTATCCGGCCGGTGTGCGGAGCGTCATCCTCGATTCGGTCTACCCTCCGCAAGCCGGCTTCTACACCGAGTCGGGCGCCAACCTCCAGCGCGCCTTTGAGTACCTGTTCTCTGCCTGCGCGGACGACGACGGCTGTGCTGCCAACTACCCGCAACTGGGAACGGCGTTCTACGAGACCATCGATCGCCTCGATGCCTCGCCGGAATGGGTCGACACTGCAGGCGGGAGGGTACTGGTGGATGGGGGGATCTTCATGGACGCCGCGTCGCTCTACCTCTACTCTCCCGACGGAATCGGACGGGTCCCCGACGCAATCACCCGGGCCGCCAGAGGAGACTTCGGTCCGCTGGCCGAGCCGATCACGGGGGCCATCACCTCGTCCGACATCAACTGGGGGATGTGGTATTCCATGCAATGCCGCGAAGAGGTTCCGTTCGAGTCGCTCGAGTCGGCGCTGGAGCTCGGTGCTTCGCTTCAACCCGGCGTGGCCTCCCACTACGTCGACGGCTTCGCCCGCTTCCACTTCGCGCTGTGCGAGGGTTGGGGATCAGGAACGGCGGACCCTATCGAGAGCCTCGCCGTGACCAGCGACGTACCGGCCCTCGTGCTGGCCGGCGGCTACGACCCGGTGACACCACCGGCCTGGGGTAAGTCGACCGCCGCCAACCTGGACAACGCTTTCTACTACGAGTTCCCCTCGGTGGGCCACGGTGTGGTGCGCTCAACCGCGTGCGGCCTGTCGATCGCGCTGCAATTCCTGGAAGATCCGGTCTCTGAGCCGGATATCGTCTGCATCGCCGAGATGCCGCTTCCCAACTTCTCCGGATGACCGGTGCCTCCGGACCCTGAATCCCAAGGTCGTGAGTTCGATTCCCACCGGGGCCACAGCAAGACCCCAATTCGGAGGGTCATCACCCAGGTTCTTTGCGCTGGCGGTGGCTCCGGGGCTGGATGGTCTCGTCGAGCGTTGCGACGAATTCCTCCGGCCTGAGCGGATAGAAATCGGCCTTCTCTCCCGCAAGATCCAGGATGACTCGATGCTCGCTCCACCGCAGGAAATGGACCTCGCTCAAACGGTACTGACCGAGCAGTTGGTCCCCCTGTATGAACGACATCGACTCTCTATCGATATCGATGACCAAATCGGCTTCGGCGGTCCCATCGCGGAGAACCAGCCGCCCACCGAATTGCGAGTCGCTCACGTCGTCCTCCCAACCAGGAGGGTACAAGTCGTGTCGCACCGTGTCTGGAGTCGGGGCCGGTTTCTTTTCGCGACCGACCCGCCGGTGACGTACGGGCCCCGGCAACCGATGGTTGTGTGTCGACCATGGGCAAACTGTCGCGCGAGGCGCGCCAACCCGGCGAACGGACCCGTCCCCAGATATCACGCCTTCACATGGTCGGACGCTCGCCGTATGGTGTCTACAGAGGGATGTGGTCATGCCCCTGTTGGTCATCGCCGAATCAAGAGTCCAGTGTCCATGGTCCGGATCCGTTGACGTCGATGTGTGCCTGTCGTGCCCACGGCTTCGCTCGCTTCGACGAAGTGGCGATGGCACGTTCGTGTGCTGTGCCGATCGTACCGATCGCATGGAGTCGTTTCTGATCAACGGCGACGCCCCGGACCGTCTCGCGAGGATATTCCGCTCTCGCAGGACGTGAAACCGTTCCGGTGGGTCAGCCCGCCGGCATTTCTTCGCGCACGCCCGCTCGGGGCAGCAGGGCAGGGATGATGATCAGGGCGGTCAAAGCGGCCGTGGTCATCGACACCCACATGATCATCGAGATGTGGGGGTGGATTCGAAACGGCGATAGCCACAGGGCGGTCAGCGCTACCGCAATCCCGAGGGCATTGGCAATGATGGGCCGCCCGGCCCGATCGATAGCTCGCAACACGTAACCATCACCCTCGGTACGGGCGTAGTCGATCGCCGCCACGAAGTGAATGGCGTAGTCGATACCCACCCCGATAACGATCGAAGAGATGACGGCCGTCACCAGATTGAGCTGAATGCCTGAAGCCGCGATAAACCCCAGCAGCATGGCACTGGTGAGCAACAGCGGCACCAGGCTCACGATGGTTTGCCTGAACTTGCGGTAGGCCAGAGCAAGCATGAGTGTGACGAGACCGTAGGCGACTGCCAGTGAGATGAATTGGGCTCGCAGCACCAGGCGAGCCACCTCGTCCCAGATGACGGGCATGCCGGTCAGAATCCGAATTTCTTCCTGCTCGTCTGCATAGTCGAGCCACGCCTGAAGATCTACAGTCTCGAATTGACCCGGTAGCACCATGAACCGGAGCCCATCATCCGAAGCCATCTGACCGAGCGGCAAGGGTGTTGCTCCGCTGAGGGCTCCCAGAAGCTGCTCGTCCGGGACCACTCCCTGCAGGTCGGCCAGGCTGAAGACCTTTCGGATTCCCGGCAGCTGTTCAAACTCCCTCGACAGCTCTGTCACCGTGGCGAGACCGGCCAGGCCGTCGGCGCGATCGAAAGCAAATTCACCGATGAGGGGGGTCGCTCCGCCGAACAGCTCAGCGGTCCTCTCAAATCCGAGACGGACCGGGTCGTCTTTCTTGAAATAGATCAACTGGTCGCCGTCAACCTCGAGCTGGGGGATGAATACGGCCGAGAAGGCGATCAGCACTCCAGCCAGGACGGCGGCAACCCATTGCCGCTTGGCCAGCTGTTTCACGGCCGCGGTGAGCCGAGGCCCGAGCAGTGCAGTGTGATGCTTCGGCTCGACGTGCATCCGGCTGAGCAAAGCGGGGAGCGCGAAGAACGAGATGATGCCGGCGAAGACGATGCCGATGGCCGTGAAGGTTCCCAGCTGAGCTATCGGGGAGACGCCGGTGAAGATCAGGGACAGGAACCCGGCCGCGGTGCTGATCG
>JAHEDM010000010.1 GCA_024641205.1 Actinomycetes bacterium | reverse complement strand
TTGGAAACAGCTTGTCCTCAATGCACATGGCGGCGACCCCACGTTGTTCGAGCTTGGCGACGAGCCGCCTGACATTGTTGAAATTCCCGTAGCCGGTGTCGGCATCCAGGAGTATTGGAACGGACGTCGCATCGGCCATGAATTCGACCACTTCGAGAACCTGAGTCCAGCTTGCCTCGTTGTTGTCGCGCACACCCATCGACGCCGAGATCGCCAGCCCGCTGCCCCAGATCCCCTTGAAGCCCGCCTCCTCCACGATCTTGGCGCTTAGCCCGTCATGGGCTTCGAGGATGAACTCGACCTGATCGGACTCCAATAGTGCCCTGAATTGTCCAGCTTTCGACATTCTCACCTTGTTCCTGTTAGTGCGACCGGCCGGTTACTGCGGCGGGGATTGGGATAGTCGGCGGAGGACAGCGAAACGCCACCCGCTCCTGCCCGCGGAGAATCCGGAACCAATCCCGTGGTTCACAACCGTTTCCGGAGCCGGCTCCCGCCCTGATCGCGCCGTGGGAACGGCTGCCCGCCCTCGACCCATCCAACATCGGGTATCCAACATTCCGCCCCGGCCCCTTTGTCCCACAAGCACAGCAACTTAGCACTGTCAGCACCGGCGGATGGCCGTTCATATCGCGCTCGGCCCCGCCGGTCAACCACCTGCGCCGCCCGCAACGTACTCCCGGCATGCGGCGACAAGGCGGTCGACTTCACCGTCCGTGATGAAACGGCCAATCGGAAAATGAATCAATCTCTCGGCCAGCTCGGCGGCCACGGGGAACTTGGTAGGGTCGGTTCCCCAAGCAGCTGCAGCGAGAGCAGATGTACCGAGGGGATCCCCCCAAAGCGTGTACGAGTTGATGGCGCGCTTGTGGAGATGGTCCCGCAGCCCGCGCCTATCGACCGCCGGCGGCACTTTGGCGCCCAGGGCCGTGTATATGTGATTGCCGGGATCCCTCTGGAATTCGAACCCGAGCGGCTCGAGCTTCTCCCGAATTGCGACCGCGGTTGCCCTCTTGGATTCGAGAACTCTTCCATAATGTGGCACAAACGCCTCCAGAAAGAACTCGACGAGCGGTTCTGGTGCCTCGAGATCCGGGGGCTCGTACAGGCCGATCTCGCCTGGATAGACCTGAGTCTCCCGCAAGAGCCGGTATAGCGGACCTTCCAGCACCTTGAGTCCGGGCACCTTCAACAGGAAAAGCTGATTGACCACTCCGGATATTCCGGCCCGCCCTTTCGGCAGCTCATCAGCGATCGGCCGGCGCGACACAAGCAGGCCGCCGCGCCTGACTGGAGCGATCTTGCTGAGGCTGAATGCCGAGTAGTCGCCGTGTATCCCGACAAGCCCGCCTGGTGTTCTCGCGCCGAGGGCACGAGCACAGTCCTCCATGAGGTACAGACCGTGACGGTCACACAGATCGCGAAATCCCGCCCCGTCTGCCGGCAGTCCAAAGGTATGAAGCAGAACGAGTGACGACGCCGACTCGAGCAACTCCTCGTTGCAGGAACCCGTAGCCAAATGAAAGGTATCGGGCTCGACGTCGACAAAGACCGGGGTTATGTCGTACTTCTGAAGGACACCCACGTAATCGTGCGAGATGAAGGCCGGAAAGATCATGCGAGTGCCGCTGAGTCCCGCATCCACAACCGCCAACTCAAAGGCGCCCTTCCCGTAGGTGGTCATGGTCACCGATCGGTCGACCACCGGAACGTATTCACCGAGCATGCTGCCGTTGCCGCGACGCCGCAGGTGTGCGACTGCCTCCGTGATCCGAAGCCGCTCGCGAGTACTGACCATCGGGGGCCACAGGGCGATTCTCGGCTCGTTCATCGACTATCCCATAACTGCCGGCAACAAAAGCGACACACTATCAGCCGCACCGCTCTCACCCCGGGCGCGACCGGCCGGAGCACCGTCCGATGGGGCGGACACCCCGCCGCGGCCTAGTCCGCCGCTAACTTCCACTCGGTTTCCCACTACCGAGCCCGACGCGAAAACGATTGACTGCGCGCCTGGCGAGCCCGGAACCCGAGATTCTCGGGAAGACCGTCTCGTACCCCCAGCGAAGCGCTCGGCTGCGCACCAGGGATAGTGCCGGCGGATACCTCACCGCATCGCCCCCAAACCCCAACTTGAACGAGGTCACCGTCTGCTTCAGATCCTCCGGAATCGGCTCTCTTCTCTGCAGCGCTTCCACTGCCCTCTCGTCGATTCCTTCGAAATCGTAGAAGCGAAAGCCGTTCCTCTTGGACCACTCGATGGCGTGCCATTGCAGCAGCTCATTCGGCCTTCTCGACCCATGCCTCCCCGACCAGACCGACAACTTGTTGACGACCGTGTCGCCGAACGGAACAATCAACTGCGCCGAAACGACTTCTCCTCGATATTCGGCTACAAACATCTTGAGGTTGCCCGGCGGTTCCAGCTGCCGCCACATCTCTACGAAGTAGCTGATCGGGTATGTGGCGAAACCCTGCCTCGCGGCCGTCGCCGACAAAACGTCGTAATAGGCGACAATGTCGTCCTCGGTTCCCTCGCGAATGCATACTCCTTTGCGCCCGCCAACCCCGACGTTGTATCGCGTCTTGCGACTCAACCTCGCGGTGAGCTCTTCGAAATCGGGACGCAAGTCGATGACGGTGGTCGAAACGGGCGCCACAGGGACCGAGCTGTGGCGGAATCCCTGCGCCTCCAGTTCGTCGACGAGAGCCTCACCGCCGCTCGGAGGCTGAATGGTGAGATGGTTGATACGACGACGCCGCGCCTCTTCCACAAGCGAACCCACGAGGCGCTTGCGGATCGAGGCCGCATCAACCGATAGAACCGGACCCTTGGGAACGTAGCCGATGGCGCCGATCACAGGTACCGGGCGCCACAACAATTGAGCGCCGCCGACGATTCGGCCATCCGCCGTCGCGATCAAGCGAACCGCCCGCCAACCGACGATTCCTTTGACCCGAGCCCAAGCCGCCGTCTGCACGTGGTGACCGCCCTCCGTTGCGGCGAGGAATTCATCCCATTCCGCGGCGTCGCCCGACTCCGAGATCACTATCTCGGGACCCGGCTCCTCGTCATCCTTGCTCAGCGCAGGGCTCGCTCCCGCCACCACCGGGACGTTGTTGCTGCGCCCCTCGCCACGGCCGCCTCGCGCTTCCCACAGCCGGGGCCGCTTGAACCGCTTTGCCCGGCTTTCGAGCAGCGCAGCGATGTGGCGGGCAGCTTCTTCATATACGACTTCTGCTGGTCGGGAAGCATCGAGGGCGACGAACTCGGGCATCGACGATCCACGCGCGAGAAACGCTCTCCGGCGGTTCTCGAGGTAGTCCTTGGGAACCTCTTGTTTGCGTGAGTACAGAACGTCCGCAGGGGCATCGAGGAACAGCACGAGATGCGGTTTGGGATAGATGTGTTCGAGGAACCAGATGTGGATGCGTTCCGATAGTCTGCGCTTCGGGCCGCCTGCGCTCGACGAGTCGAACAGGAAATGACGGTCGTATATGACAAGGGAACCCCGGGCCTGATGGAACCAGGAGACGATCTGGCGCATTGTCTCTTCGGCAATACGATTCACCAATCGAGCCGCAGCCCACAACGAGCCCCGGGTGTCTCTGCGGTGTTCGATGCCATGGAGCGAGATCGGTTCGTTTGAACTGTCTCCGCGCTCCCTGCGGGCTTTGCGCTCCAACCGCACCTTCAAGGCATAGACGAGGCGTGTTGAAGGCAGCGCGATATTCGAAGACGCCGCGTTCGCACCCATGTACAAGTAGACGACCCGCCCCGGAAATTGGTCCACCAGCGCCTCCGCCAGGGTGGTCTTACCGGCGCCGTCGGCTCCGACGAGCGCGATTGCAGTCATGGACGGCCCCCCTTGCGCTCCGGCAGTGGCGATTGCGCGGCCCGATACCGTATCACGAGAGATCCCGCCCTCGGATGGCGATGCGGATCGTGTCCAGGATGTCATACAGAAACGGCAACGGATCTCGCAGTGAGAACACCGCGTAAACCTTGGGCCCCCGTACCGAAGTCCACCAATCACGGACTGTGAGATCGCCACGCCGCCACTTCACAAATGACGCCTGCAAATCACGCCGAAGGTGGATCCACTTGACGCCCCCGTACGTTTGCTGACGAGATTGCGGTAACGGCAATCCCAGGGCGTCGCAGTACATGGTGTACAGCAGCTCGACACCGCCGCCTTCGGCAATGGCAGAGCGCCCCGTTGGACGCCCGATGTTGGGCTCGATGATGTAGATCTCTCCATCTGACGAATCTCTCTTGACCTCCAGATAGCCGAGCCCGGCGTAGCCGAGTCGCCCGAACAAGTCCAGTGTCACGTCTCTGACACGGTCGTCGCGGCATTCCTCGCCGAGTGAACTCTGGCCGGTGTCTACTGGCCATTGACGCAACTTACGCGCCACAAAGGTGGCGGCCGGCTCGCCGCTCCGTGTGTAGTAGACGTTGCACGAATAGAGGTTCGACTCGGCTCCCTGTACCCACTGCTGGACGATCAACTGATCCGACCAGCCGGAACAGCGTTCATACACCCTCCGAGCCTCAGCCTCGTCCCGCGCCAAAAAAGCCTTCTCGACCGTGTGTGAGGTCCAAGCGTTTGATCTGAATGGCGGCTTGATCACACACGGGTATCGCATTTCGGCGATTGCCCGCTCGAAGTCCGATCGGCTGGCCACCGTTCGCGTCACCGGGATTGGATATCCATTCTCTTCGGCGTATTCATAGAGGGTGTCCTTGTCCATGAGCATTTCGAGCACGTCATGCGGCGGCAGGACGATTTCGTAAGACGCGGATAGCTTGTGTCTTGCCTTGGAAATGGCTCTGACATTTCCGTCATTACAGGGAAAGAGGACGGCCTTATCAGTGAGAGACGCCCCCAACTGCTCCAGCTCTGAGATCAACTGGTCGTCCGTTTCGGCTACCAGCACCCGCAGGCACGCATTGGATCTCGTGGCGTGATGTCTCTTCTGCTTGGTCGTTGCTATGACCGGGATTCCACGTGCGGCCAGAATCCGCGCGGTCTGTAGGCCCTGCATCGAGTCGATGCCGGCGATAACCGCGAAGGGCCGCCCTGTGTCGACCTTCGTTCTGCGCCAACGCTTGATCATCTCGTCTGGATCCGTTTCACAACCCGCCTCGTCAGCTTCGTCCGGCTCAAAGGCTGAAGTACCCGGTCATGGCCGATCCGCAGCAGAGGGTTCGGAATGTACGCAAGAGCGGACGCCAGCATGACAACGTCGCCGCCGAACCCGAGTTTGAATCGCGTAACCGTGTTCGAGGCACTCGCCGGAAGTGGTTGCCCGGCGAGGACCAGCCGAGCGAGCTCCGGCTCGATGCCGTCGAAATCATACCGGTCGTAGCCCTCTTGCTTGGCCCACTGCATGGCGGTCCAATGAAGTACCTCGTTCGGATGGAGGCTCCCGGCTCGACCCGACCAGGCGCCGCGCTTGTACACAACCGTATTCCCGAAAGCCACCAGGAGGATCGCCGATATCGGCCCCTCGTCATCCTCTGCCACAAGCATCGTGCACTGGCCGACCGATCCAAGAGCCTCGAAGATCCCCTCGACGTAGCGGAGCGAGTTGGACTCAAAGTCCTGCCGTTGTGCAGTCGCCCGCAGCATGTCATGGAATAACATGGCGTCTGAACCGTCGCCCTGACGCACATTCACGCCGGAGCGCAGCCCCTTGCGGATGTTGTATCGGGTCTTGGATTTCATCCTGGAGAGAACTCCGTCGATGTCGCCCGTCAGATCGACCACCACGGTGGCCGGTAACGTTGTGCTGAAATCGGTTGGCTGAAATCCAGCAGCACGCATCGCGCCGGCTACCGTTTCCGAGGGTGGCTGCGTCACCAACATCCTCACGCGGTTGGCCCTGACGACAGATTCGATCGTCGCCAACATCACCGGGAGCAGATCACGGTGGGCGGGGTCCACCAGCGGGCCACGATCCAGGTAAGCAATGTGGCCAAAAGGTGTGGCTTTCCTGGTGATGATCTGGGCGACGCCGACCGGCATCCCGTCGAGGCTGGCGACGATCCGCTCTGGGAACCACCCGCGACCACTCTGGAACTGCGCCCAGGCCGTCGACTGCACATGATGTCCATCCGGATGTCGGACGACAAAGTCGTCCCAACCCTCTATCTCGAGCGACTTCGACACCGACACCACGAACGGACTCGCGGCGGTTTCGGCCCGGTTGTTTTTACGTTTCATGCTCTTCCCCGGTCCCGACGGTGACGCGTGTACCGGTGTCCCATACAAGACATTCGAGATTGACCCCATCCCCGCATCCGAAGGCAGCTGCAGACAAAGTTAGCAATCTCCACAGCCCACAAACCTGCAACACCTGCTCGAATCGCTTTCGCGCCTGCAGTTTGCCGACGCCTCGTTCAGGAGGCCTTCGCTAGGATCCGGGCCCGGGCCGGCTGCGGGCCTCATCCGAATCGACACCGTTGGGAGGCGGCGGTGATCTCTCAGTTGACGCGAACCCGTTTCGGTGCCGCATTGTTGGACGCCGCCCTGGCGGTGCGGGCCCTGATGTTCATAGGACGACGCCACGTCTGCCCCTGCTGTGGCTGGCATCTGAGGGCTTTCACCCACGGCGGCCTGTCGCTGCGGACACGCCACCAGGGGTTCTGCCCACGATGCAACGCCAAAGCCCGCCACCGCCGAGACTGGCTCTACCTGCAGCAGACCAATCTCTTCACCGAGCGACACCGCCTTCTCCATGTGTCCCCGAGGTATGCGTTGGCGCGGCGATTCAGGCGCATGGCGAATCTCGATTACGTGGCGCTCGACGTCGAACCGCGATCCCTGGTCACCGTCCAGGCCGACGCCACAGCAATGCCACTCGGTGACGGGTCTTTTGACGCTCTCATCTGCATCCACGTCCTCGAACACATCGACGACGACCGAGCTGCCATGGATGAGTTCTTTCGCGTCCTCAAACCGGGCGGTTGGGCACTGATAACGGTCCCATTGATGTTGGATAGGCCGACGTATGAGGATCCGGCCATCACGGCACCTGAAGACCGCAAGGTCGCATTCGGTGAGACCAGCCACGTTCGGCACTATGGCATCGATGTTGTACAGCGCCTCGAGGCTCGCGGGTTCGAGGTCGAGCTGGAGCTCGGTTCGGATATCGATCCGGAAGTCATGATCAAGTACGGTCTTCTGTCCGATGAGAACATCCTGTTCTGCAGCAAGCCTCCGCTCGAGAGCTAGCCGGTCGAGAAAGACTCCGTTCAGGACTGCCGGCAGCGTCCGTCCCCGGCCTGCAGTCACGCGAAGAATCGGTAGAGAAGCTCGCCGGCACGCTCGCTGATACCGTCCGGAACGTCCTCCTTGGTGAAGAGGTCCGTGAGACCGGGGAGAAGTTCCCTGACCTGCCGAGCCTCCTGAGTCGCGTCGCCGGCCGGGTCGTGACGGAGGAACGAGATCGTCTTCTCTTCCGAGGCGTACTTTCTCTTGTACCGGACAAGCCCGTCCTGATCCCAATCGCTCAGGCCGAAATCGAGCAGGGTCAACCCTCTTTCCTGGGCGCGCTCGATCGCAGACCAGATGACGAGATCGTTGGGGCGGCTGGAAACCAAGCTTGGATCCGACGCGTTGAACTTGTAGTAGAGAACATCTTTCCACTCGAGGAAGAAGACCCCGCCGATGATGGCGTCGTCCTGCAGTGCAAGCAGTAGTTCCCCGTTGCCGGGCGCAACAAACTCATCCCAAATGCTCGCGAAGAACGCATATGGCTGTGCCAGCAAGCGGTACTTGTACTTGCGGACCCTCAGGTGCAGCTCATAGAACTTCCTCAGCTCGTCGACATCGTTCGCAGGTCTGACGGTCACCCCCTCGCTGCGCGCCTTGCGGACCGCCCGCCGCGCCGAGCCGTGGAGTCCCTGCCAAATCGCCTCGGTTCCAGGGCGCAGATCGAGTCCGTGCCACTTGGCTCGATCAACGAGTGGTACCAGATCACCCATGAGCGGAACCTCGTTGTGGAGACAGCGCAACGTGACGCGGCAACCTTCTTCAAGCAGTGGCTGGATCAGATTCCGCCAATCATCGAGATCGGAGACAATCGGGTCACAGAAATCGGAAAAGGGCGGTGCGGCGATTCGGCGAGCCGGGATCCCTTCGATCGTGCAATACGGCAACCCCGCCACCGGCTGCTTATGCTCGTCGAGCAGAATGGCGGCGCGCGGTTCATATCCGTATGTTTTGGCCAGCACCCTGAGCCACGACGGCGAGTGGAACACGTCACTCGGGCCCCGATCTACCAGGGTTTGCCAGCGAGCGTCGGTCAGCGCATCGACCACCAACCGGACCCGGGAGCGCGCAGATGTTTCCTCGTCCGTTGTCATAGTCTCCTCAGACTGCGTTCGGCAGAAGGGTGCGATACGCCGCCACGAGGTGTCGCTGCTGGTGGGGCCAGGCCAACTGGTCTTCGACTCGCCGGCGGCCCTCTTGACCCATGCTGCTGCGCTTCTCGGCGTCGTCCATCAGTTCCGCCAGGCGGCGGGCGAAGTCGAGCTCATCGTTGGGTGTGGCGTACAGGGCGGCATTTTCCGCGGTCCGGCGATGCTCGGTCAGATCGAACGCAACGACCGGCTTACCCATCGCCATGTACTCCGTGATCTTGATCATGGTGGATCGATCCGTGAATGGGGTCCAAGGGTCCGGATCGACGCAGATGTCGGCTGTCGAGAGAACGCGCATCAGATCCTCATCGGATATCCGGCCGGTGAACTGAACGAGGTCAGCGAGTCCTCGCTCCGCGGCGAGGGCTTTGAGTCCGGGGACCTCACTGCCTTCGCCGACGATGAAACAGGCCCAGTCGCTGCGCCCGAGTTCGCGCACCAAGCAGTCGAGAGAGCGAATCAGGTAGTCGACGCCGTCTTGGGGTCCCATGACTCCAACGTAGCCAAACACGCAGCCGGCGTCCCCACGCAGTGCCGGATCAGGTGCTACCGGTGAGACCCGATCGAGCTCGGGCCCGTTGCGCACGACGGAGACCCGGTCGCTCGGCATTCGGCCGCGGCCGATCGCGATCTCCTTGTATGACTCGTTGGTCGAAATCACGTGGTCCGCCATGCGGAAAGTCAGCTTCTCGAGCAATAGCAGCGCCCGGTGAACCGCAGGATTGGCTCGCGCCCCAAACCTGGCGTCGTACATTTCAGGCGACAGATCGTGGTGGTCGAATACGAACCGTTTACCGAACAGCTTGTACCAGGCGGCGATGAATACAAAGGTGTCGGGTGGGTTGTGGGCGTGGATCACATCGAACCCAGCCCGGACCAAGACGAAGAGAGTGATCAAGGCACTCGCCGCCATCGAGTAGCCGTATTCGAGCAAGTACCCGAGAAAGCCGTCGCGCTCCTTTGGAGCCGGGTAGCGGTAGACGAGCACACCGTCGACTTCTTCTGATTTCGCCTGACCCGGCCGCCCCGGGCTGATCACGGTGACGCGATAGCCGGCCGCCGTCAGCGACTGAGCCTCGCGGCGCACCCGTCCATCCTGCGGGTACGGGTTGTTCTCGAGCAGCATGAGAATCCGCCTGCCGGCGAATGCCCTCACGTTTCGCCGTTCCAGGGCGCCCGAGCTGCGTCCGGGACGATCCGGCAATGGGTGATGTACGCAGTCACTGAGAATTCCTTCGAACTGGCGTCCGACCGAAAACGCCTCTTGGTCTTTCCCTCATGCGCCCGCGCTCACCCAATCGTGCGATCTTGCTGGAGCGGTGGGCCGAGCTCTCCCCAAACCGCGGACACACTCTATGTGGAGCACGCCCCGATGCCAAAACCCGTGGGGGCCTCAGGACGTCACTTTTCAGATGGCGCGGCTCTTTCTGGCACGGGCGCGTTGCTACGGGTATGTGCGCCGTTGGTGAGGGATATCGCACTGCGCGGAGCCCGGACTCGAATCGTCTCGAGAAGGGTGTAGATCACCAGTACGAGGCCCAGCATCTCGAGCGATTCCTCGATGGTGTACATCAATCCGAAGATCATGTCCCCCTCCCTGCCCGAATATACGGCCTCGCCCAACAGTTCGAAGCCGACCGCGCCGGACAGGTAGACGATCGCCGACGCGGCGAACAGGTGACGCAGCCGGCGACCGAGCGATCGCCAGGCCGGGAAGAACAAGAGGGCGACGACCACCACGAGACCGGCGTAGGCGAAAATCCAAAAGACTTTCAGCGACCCAGACAGATCGAGCAGATTCTCGATTGGATCGGACAGGCTCTCATGAACCCCGTAGAGCTCGTCGTAAGCCAGGAATCCGAAGACCAGGCCGAGAATCGGCCATGGGCGAGCTTTGCCGGCGTCACTGTGATAAACCCGCCACACCACGATGAACAGCATCCCGCCGACGACGAAGAGCATCGCATTCCAGAATGACGGAATGTTGTTCTCGGCGTTGAGCCGAAACAGCTGGGCAACGCCGCCGGGATCGTGTCCCAGGGCAGACTTGACAAGCCTGAGTACCACACTCGTCGCGACTATCGCGGCGACAACGTACGCCATCCAAAGCGCGACTTTTCGCGTGTCGATCGAGACTTCCCCCGGCACCATCCTGGCCGCCAATTCCTGGCCCCCGATCGTTGATCCTCATGCCAGCCCGCATCGCTGCCCCTCAGCACCGTCGCACCAGTGTACCGGTTTCCTTCAAAACGGGAACAAGAAATATGGTGATGGCGCCACCGCTTCCACAGCCTGCCGTCGGGCGAGCTACCAGCAAATGCCCTCATATCGGGCCCCGGTGGCCGCCGCCCCCCCTTCCAAGCCCACGAGATCGATCAACACCTGATCGCTGCGCAACTTGGCGGGCACGGCGCGGAAGGCGGCCGCTCCGTTGCCGATCACGATCACGTCGTTCTCCGTAACCGCTCGCCCCAGATCACTGATCATCAGATTTGCGATATGCGGGATCTCTTGTTCCAGGTAGGTCTTGTTGGAACCGACCAGCTTGCTGAGACGGACCTCCTCATCGTATACGGAGATCTCATATCCCCGCCCGACGAGAGTCTCTACGAGCGGCACCATCGGACTTTCTCGAACATCGTCGGTACCTGCCTTGAAACTGAGGCCGAGCACCGCGACTTTCTTGAGTCCCGACCTCTCGACGAACTCGATGGCACGCCGAGTGTGTATCTCGTTGCTCGGCAGCAGCGAGGCGAGCAGTGGAGATTCGACGTCCTTTTCCTTGGCCCGGTAGACGAGGGCGCGGGTGTCCTTCGGCAGGCAAGACCCCCCGAAGGCGTAGCCCGGCCGCAGGTACGCGGTAGAGATGTTCAGCTGGTCGTCCCGGCACAGGATTTCCATGACATCCCGGCCGTCGACGCCGTGAGCCTTGGCAAGATTGCCGATCTCATTGGCGAAGGTCACCTTGGTGGCATGGAAGGCGTTGTTGGCATACTTCACCATCTCGGCCGTCTCCAGCGGCACCCGCACCACCGGGGCATCGACCTTCCGGTAGATCCGTTCGACGACGCTCCCGCTCCTTTCGTCTAGCTCGCCGATCACTGTCACGCTGGGGCCGAAGAAGTCGGCAACCGCGCTCGTTTCACGGAGGAACTCGGGATTCATCACGATGCCGAATCCCTCGCCTGCCAGCTTGCCGGAGGCGGCTTCGATGACCGGAATGACACGGTCCCGGACCGTTCCGGGCAGCACGGTGCTGCGAATGACTATCGTGTGATATCCACTGGCGGACTCGATCGCATCACCGATCTGACGGCAGACGTGTTCGACCGCCGCCAGATCCAAGCTGCCATTGGCGCGATTGGGAGTGCCGACGCAAACCATGCTCACCTCGCTGCGGGTGACAGCCTCGGGGACGTCACCCGTGACTTCCAGGCGGCCGGACTCGATTGCTTCCGCGACCACCGCGTCCAGGCCCGGTTCGATTACCGGGGCGCGCCCCGATCGCAAAGTGTCCAATTTGCGCTGATTCACATCGACGCCGATCACGTCATGACCCAGGACCGCGAGGCACGCCGCCGACACGGTACCGACGTAGCCAAGCCCGAATAGACTGATTCTCACGGGGCCGACACCCGCACCGGGTACCGGCGGCCCACGATTTGCCGGATATCATTCACTGCTTTTTCCACCGCACCCCACTTCGTGTGATTCATTTCACCTAACACGTTGCCGGCTCACGGTCTTGAAGATCTCGGCCATTCTGGCGGCCCCGAGCCGAACGTTGAATTCTTCGAGCACCTTGGCGCGTCCCTGTCGACCTAAACGATCCCGCAAGCCCTCGTCCTCGAGTAGCCGATCGAGGGCATCCGCCAGCGCCGGGGCGTCGTGTTCGGGCACCAAGAGGCCGGTTTCGCCGTCTGCGACGAGCTCGGGAATCCCCGCAACCGGCGTGCTCACGACGGGCAATTCAGCGGCCATAGCCTCCATCAGAGACACCGGGATACCGTCGCGGTCCCCCGAATCAGCCACGACGCAAGCGAGCGCAAAAATGTCGACCTCGCGCAGAAGCTGAAAGATCCCTTCCTCGTCGCGGCTGTCCAGAAGAGTCACCGAGTCGCCTACCCCGAGCCGATCGATTTGCGCCTGGAGCCGGTCGCGTCGCCCCCCCTCGCCAACCACCAGGTCGCAGCGCAGCGGCCGGCCGCCAGCCAACAGCTCGGCGCTGGCCTCGATCAGGTATTCGTGGCCCTTCTTCTGCACGGCCCGACCCACCGACAGAATCCGCGGTGGTGTGTTCGAGCCGCGATCCTCTCGCGGCCTGACGCGGTCCGGCTCGATGCCGCAATGGACAACATCGACTCCGTGAGGGCCGATGCGCGGCGCGAGTTCAGCTATGTAGCGACGGTGGTACTCCGAGATGGTGACCACATGCGACGCGTTTTCCAACTGACACCGGACATCGCGCTGATTGCGGCTGAACAGCCCGAACGCGTGGGGATGAATCGAAAATGTGATCCCCAGCAAGTCCTTGGCCACTCCGGCCGCGATTCCCTCCAGCCACACGAAGTGGGCGTGGATGTGATCGATGCCCTGTTCTTCCATCTGACGCGCAAAGTGCACGCACTTCGGGAAGAGGCTCACCATCAACAAGAGGACCTTCGGCTCCCGGTATATCTGCCACACCAATCGGCCGAAAGCGCGAAAGTAGCGAACGGGGCTTCGGACCAGAAAGTGGAATTGCGACCTGGCAACCCCCCAGGAGAAGACAGGGCTGTAACGTCCCAACGCCACCAGATCTTCTGCCTGCTGTGAGCGTACCGTGTCCTTCGGCGACATCAACGAGAAGATCGTCAGATCAATTCCATGCTGGCGAATCCAATGCATCTCGCGAACAATGAACGTCTCGGTTAGATGAGGGAAGCGGTGAAGTAGGTAGGCCACCTTCAGTCGCCGCTCCGTCGCGGGAGGTTCTTCACGGGCCGTTTTCCGCTCCATCATGCCTCCATTTCTCTGGGTAGGTCAGCACGATGCCTCAGTAGGAGATGATGCAGGATCATCGCCAGATACCTGGGATATGAACGACGGTCGCTCAGGAACCGATAATTGCCCCGCGAGTGGAAGCGGAAGCCGCCGTCGGGCCTTTGTAGATCCAGGACGCGGAGGTAGGCGCGCTCGGCCACGTCCGCGTAGTCGCCGAATCCCAACTCGGCGGCTTGCCGGAGCGCCTCGGCAACAGCCGCGGTGTAGTAGACGACCTCGATCGTGTCGTTGTTGCAGTCGTACCGGGCATAGCCTCGCTCAGTTATCCCGGTAGCCAAATATCCGGCGAGTTGCTCCATCATCCCCAGCACCGAGTTGTCGCTGGTTATACGGTGATAGTGCACGAGATCCATGAACTCGAATGCGTTGTATTGGTGGCACAGGAAATGTAGCTGGCCCGGGTCTTTCCGGAACCCCATCCGGTAAGGCAATTCACCCGTATCGACCTGAACGTGCGCCAGCCAGCGGGAGAGAGGGCCGGCGTACACCAGGTAGGCGTCGTCCCGGGTCACCTCAAATAGGCGGGCCAGCAACCACAGCAGCAATGTGCTGTTGTTGGGCACGCCCCCACCGTCGCCGTTCGCGTGGGCGAAGTAGTTGACCGCCAACATGCCCTGGTCCTCCTGGCGGCGGAACCCGATACCTTCTTCGAGGTATCGGTACCAGCCGAGGGCGCCCTCGATCATCGACGGCTCGGCGACTCGCGAGTAGCTCTCGAGCAGCCCCAGGGCGCCGAAGCACCCCTCGACGGTGGCGATGCGGCCGGCCCACTCGGGATTCGGGTAGGGCCAATAACCGTCTGGATCCTGCGTAGCGAGCAGACCTTGCGATGCATCGAGCGCGATTCGGCGGTACCGGTCGTCGCCGGTCAGGTCATGAAGCAACCAGTTGTCCATGATCCAGTAGCCCTGAGCCTGGATGTACATCAGATCGTCGGACCAGGAGAGCATCGGAAGATAGCTCTTGATGAATCGACCGGCACGGGCGTTGAACCGGATGCCCGGATCGGGTCCAATCAGCCGATCAACCTTCCAGTGCCTGCCGACCAGGTTCTCATGCAAACGGACTGCGGAATCGAGATACCTATCCATCTTCGATCCTCACCTCTTTCGGTCCGCAGACCCCAAGCCTCTCGCGGCGCCGTTCTCAGGCAATTGTGGACGTTTCCGAATTCCGCGCGAACTCGCTCACAGCTGCGCACACATACTCGATGTCGTCACTGCCCAACTCGGCGTACATCGGCAGCGACAAGATGCGTTCACAATACGCCTCCGTAGTCGGGAAAGCCCCGGCGGCATACCCGAGATCGGCGTAGGCCGGCTGCAGGTGGATCGGTATCGGGTAGTGGATCACAGTGGAGATGCCTCGGGCTGCGAGATACTCCTGGAGTTCGTCCCGCTGCTCAATCCGGATCACATACAGATGGAATACGGGTTCGGCGTAAGCAGCCGTTTGCGGCCGGGCGACGACTCCTCCGACTCCGGCCAGCAGATCCCCGTAGGCCTCGGCATGGCCGCGTCGCGCTGCGTTCCACGTGTCGAGATGGCGCAACTTCACCCGAAGCACCGCCGCTTGGAGTGTGTCGAGGCGACGGTTGAATCCCTTGATCTCGTGGTGATACTTCACGGTCGATCCGTAGTTGCGCAGAAGCAGGATCTTGTCGGCAATTGCATCATCGTTGGTCACGATCACACCGGCATCACCGTAGGCGCCGAGGTTCTTTGCCGGATACAGGCTGAACACACCCACATCGCCGAGGGCCCCGACCCGGCGGCCCTTGTATCGAGCCCCGTGCGCCTGCGACGCGTCTTCGATGACCCGCAGCCCGCGGCGCGCTGCGATTTCGAGTATCGGATCCATATCTGCCGGGTGACCGTAGAGGTGAACCGGCATGATGGCTTTGGTTCGCTCCGTGATCGCTGCTTCGATCCGGGTCACATCAATCTGAAAAGTGTCGGGATCCATCTCGACTAGTACCGGCACTGCACCCACGTACGAGATCGCCAGAGTGGTGGCGATGAAGGTGTTGGCCACCGTGATGACCTCATCTCCCGCGCCGATATCCAATGCCATCAGTGCCAACTCGAGGGCCGAGGTCCCGGAATCAACACCGACGCCGCGACCGGCCTCACAGAACACGGCCATTTCCCGCTCGAATTCGGCGACGCTGTTGCCCAAGATGAAGTCGCCGCGCTCGAGCACCGCGTTGATCTCCGCATGAACCTCGGTCTTGATCGTCTCGAACTGGGCTCGTAGGTCCACAAACGCGACCTTCCGGGCGGTTGTGTCAGATGGCATGGTGCCCCCATCGCTTCTCGTTTGTGGTCAATATGGAATCAGCGCCGTCAATCACGATCATGCGGTCCTTCCACTTTGGGCGCCAACCGGCACCGGTGCTCCGTTGAGTTCGATAGATCGGTCGATCGCCTCCATGACTTCAACGACTTTGAGCCCTACCCGCCCGTCCGAGACCTGATCGGTGCCGTTGGCCAGCACGTCCAGGAAGTGGGCGGTCTGATTCTTCAACGGCTCGCTCGGCACCACCTTGGGGCTGATGATGTCCCCGTCGCGGATCAACAGCGGGTACTCGCCGTAGGTAGGGACGTCTTCGGTGCCGGGAGCCACGCCCTTTTCGTAGTAGGTCACGGGCTCGGAGGGGCTCAGGTCGTTGAACACGATCCGTTGCTCGCTACCGACGACCACCGCCTGGCGGACCTTGAAGGGATCGGCCCAGCTCACA
>JAHEDM010000236.1 GCA_024641205.1 Actinomycetes bacterium | reverse complement strand
CAACCATCTGGCGAGCAGCTGCCTTGAGGCTGTCTTCCGGAGCAACCGTCAGAACGTCGATGCTCATGATGTCGAGCACTCTCACCGTCACCCTCCTTTGACCACCAGCACATCGCAGTGGGCGAGATGCAGTATCCGGTGGCTGGTGCTGCCCAGGAAGAGTGCCGCCAGCTCTCCTCTGCCGCGCGAACCAATCACGATCAAGTCGGCCCCGATTCCCTCCGCGTACTCAACCACTGCGTCGGCCGGATATCCGTTCAAATCAACCCGCTTGATCTCGATCGACGCTGCCTTGAGAAGCGGATCGGCGACCGCCCACACCGAATCCCGTTGGGCGTTCTCCAACTGGACGATGTCGGCCGGCACCTGGTTCAGGACTGCCAGCAGAGTGCCGGGAATATGCACGGCATGGATCACATGCAGTTCAGACTTGAGGGCGGTTGCCATTTCAATGGCCTTGCGGAGCCCTCGCAGGCTTGGTTCAGATTCGTCGATACCGACAACAATGGTCATGGTGATGGCTCCCCCCACTGTTCAGGTGGATACTGCTGCTCCTTGCGGGCCGCCAGCCTCGCCGCATATGCGGCCGCTTCGGTCCTGCGAGTCATTTCGAGCTTGCTGAGGAGATTCGACACGTAGTTCTTGACCGTCTTCTCGGCGAGGAACATCTCGTCGGCGATCTCCCGGTTGGTGAGGCCGTCGGCAATGAGATCGAGGATCTTGCGCTCTTGCGGTGATAGCCGGCCCAGAAGCGGATCGTCCGGCTCTTCACCACGGATCTTGCGAAAGACGCGTTCGGTCATGGTGGGATCCAGCAGCGATTCCCCGCGCCCAACCCGACGAACGCTTTCTACCAGTTCATCCCCCTTGATGCGTTTCAGGACGTACCCGGAGGCGCCGGCCACGATAGAAGCGAACAGAGCTTCCTCATCCGCGAAGGATGTCAACATCAATACCTTGATATCCGGCCATCGCGAACGAATCTCGCGACAGGCTTCGATGCCGGTGGCGTCCGGTAGCCGAACGTCCATGACGACGACGTCGGGCGAATCGTACCCAACCCTTCGCACGCCCTCCTCGGCGGTGCCTGCCTCACCGACGACCTCAATCCCCTCCTGGGCGTCGAGCAGGGTCTTCAAACCCTCTCGAACGATCTCGTGGTCATCCACTATCAACAACCGCAAACCTGTTTCCTCCTCGTCTATCTCCAGGCTACCTGCCCAAGCGCCAACCCACCGATGCAACGTGGGTACTGCCGCGAGTTAGCCTGGCGACATGCATCAACCGATCATCCCTGCAGATCGCCTGGCGAAGCTGGTGGCCGCTGCTTCTGCGGTCACCCGCCAAACCGATTTGACTGCCGTACTTCGGACGGCAGTTGAGACGGGAATGGACCTTACCGGCGCCGCCTACGGTGCGCTGGGAGTGCTGGGAGAACACGGCACACTCATCCAGTTTGTTCACGCAGGGCTCGACGGGGAGACGGCGGCTGCAATCGGCGCTCCACCCCAAGGGCGCGGCCTGTTGGGCACGATCTCCAACGTCGGGAAAACGGTGCGGATCGAGCGGATCGACGACCACCCCGACTCGGTTGGGTTTCCCCGGCATCACCCCCCAATGGAGACTTTCCTCGGCATGCCGGTCACCGTCGGCGGCGAGACATTCGGCAACCTATATCTGACGGAAAAGCCGGGGGGATTCACCGGCGATGACGAAGCGCTCGTGGAGGCGCTCGCTGCCATCGCCGGCTCGGCGATCGCAACCTCACGGATGCACGGCCGCCTACGGCGCGCGGCGGTAGTCGAAGACCGTGAGCGCATCGCTCGCGACTTGCACGACGCGATCATCCAAGACCTCTTCGCCGTTGGGCTCTCTCTGCAATCGCTCGGGCAGAAAGTCGAGAACCCGACCGTGAAGGTCAGCCTCACGGAGTCGGTTCAACGTCTCGATGAGGCGATTTCATCGCTCCGGAAGTTCATTTTTGACCTGCGCCCCCCGGTCTGGACGCGGCGCAGCCTGAAAAGTGAATTGGCAGATCTGGTCGGTCAACTAGCCGAGCCCTACGAAGCGAGCATCGATCTCACCGTGACCGGCGACATCAGCGACCTTCCCGGCGAAGCGGTCAGCGACGTGGTCCAGGTGGTCCGGGAGGCAACCAGCAACGCCCTCCGGCACTCCGGTGTCGCCAGAGTGACCGTGACCGTGCACCGGGGTGCCGACCGGCTGGTCATCACTGTGGCAGACCGGGGCCGCGGTTTTGATCCGGAAACGGTCGAGCGGGGTATGGGCCTCGACAATCTGCGGGCCCGGGCGCGAGACGCCAACGGCGAGACGGAGATCATCAGCCGGGCAGGATTTGGCACCACGGTGCGGGTGATCTTGCCTGCCTGATTTCGGAGCTGATTGGGGAGCTCTTTACGCCTCACGGACGGCAATCGCCTGGCGTCGTTTCTCGAGGAAACGCTCGGCGGCGGCTACTGCCAGGAAACTCGCAACAGTCAGGCCGATGATCACCAACCACTCGATCGCATCGATCGGCACCGTGGAAAAAAGCTGGTTGCCAAACGAGGTGTACACGACCCCTAGCTGCAGAACGACCGGTACCAGTACGGCGATGAGCAGGGTGGGATTCCCGCCGAAGCCAACCACCCGCACGCCGGGCCCTTCGGCCCGCACGTTGAAGGCATGGAGCAATTGAACGGCCACCAGAGTGGTGAACATCAACGTGCGCACATACTCCCAGTCGGCTTCCCTCAGATAGACACCGTAGAGCGCCACCGCCAGGGTGGCCAGCGCCAGGATGGAGCCTTGGGCGAGCATCCGTAGCAACCGGCGTGGAGCCAGCATTTCCCGACCCCGGTCCGGAGGCAGGGACATGATGCCCGGTACGGCCGGATCCAAGCCAAGGGCGATAGCCGGCAGCCCATCGGTAATCAAGTTGATCCACAGCAGCTGGGTCGGCAAGAGAGGCTCCCCCAAACTGCCGAATAGCAGGAAGCCGAACAACATCACGATGACCTCGCTGGCGTTACATGACAACAAGAAGTACACGACCTTCTTCAGATTGGCGAAGATGGCGCGACCTTCCCGCACGGCGCTGACAATCGTGGCGAAGTTGTCGTCGGTGAGCACCATGGCCGATGCTTCCTGGGTGACGGCCGTTCCGCTCCCCATGGCAACGCCAATATCGGCGGCTCGCAGGGCCGGAGCGTCATTGACGCCGTCCCCGGTCATCGCAACGATTTCACCTCTGGCTTGCCAGGCGTGCACGATTTTCACCTTGTCGACCGGATCGACCCGCGCATAAACCTCGTTGTCCTCGACCTGGGCGATGAGCTCAACCTCAGAAGTTTCCCGCAACCGGTCCCCGGGCATCACCCGGCCGTTCTCACTGAGAATCCCTATCTCGCGACCGATGGCCTCTGCCGTGACGGGATGGTCTCCGGTCACCATGACGACCCGGATGCCTGCCGCATGGGCCATCGCCACGGCCGGGCCGGCTTCCGGGCGGACCACATCGCTCATTCCCACAATGGCGACGATGACCAGATCCGTCTCAGCGGCTTCCAGGTCGGAGGGCTGCTCAGAGAGTTCCCGGTAGGCGAGGGCCAGGGTGCGTAATCCCCGTTCGGCCATCGAACCGGCGATCGCCGCGGCGGCAGTCCGGCGCTCTTCATGGATCGGTTCGATGCCGCTCTCGGACGCAACCATCGTTGCCCGCTCCAGGACAACCTCGGGCGCTCCCTTCGTTGCCAGCAGGTATCCCTCTCCCCATGGGTGGAACGTGCTCATGCGCTTGCGGCGGCTATCGAAGGCCACTTCGTCAAGGCGCGGATGGTCATCCCTCAGTTGCCCCGGATCGATGCCCATGTCGTCGGACAGAGCCAGGAGCAAGGCAGTTTCGGTTGGGTCGCCCAGTGGCCCGTCCGGCCCCAATTCCCCGTCGTTGCACAGGGCAGCAATTTGAGCAAAGCGCTTGACCCGTTCGTCGGAGGTGTCGGTCTCGGACGGAGTACGGCGAGTGTCGGTGAAGGCAATCTCATGCACCCTGATCTTGTTCTGGGTCAAAGTGCCGGTTTTGTCGGTGCAAATGACGCTGGCCGAACCGAGCGATTCGACCGCAGGCAAGCGACGGACGATGGCATGTTCTTTTGCCATCCGCTGCACGCCGCGCGCCAGAGTGATGGTGACCACCGCAGGCAACCCTTCGGGGATGGCTGCGACCGCAAGCGCAACTGCCGTCAGGAACATCAGCGGAGCATCAAACCCCTGCAGGATGCCCAACCCGAATATGAGCGCGGCGATACCCAAGGCCAGCAGACCGATCCGCTTGCCGACTCGATCGAGAGACACCTGAAGCGGCGTAGGAGGTTCGTCCTCGCTCAACAATTCTGCGA
>JAHEDM010000235.1 GCA_024641205.1 Actinomycetes bacterium | reverse complement strand
GATCGCCCTGGCCGTCAGCGACGTGGGGGTAAGGACGATGCTGGGCGGGAGTTTCGTCGTCGACGACTTTGCGCTCGTGCTCAAGGGCCTGTTCGTGGTGGCCGGATACCTGGTGTTGCTCATGTCGGTCAGCTACATCGAATCGGACCGCTACTACCAGGGCGAGTACTACTTCCTGATGCTGATGTCGATCCTCGGCACGCTGGTGCTGGCGTCTTCGCGTGATCTGATCAGTTTGTTCATCGCCATCGAACTGGTGTCTCAGCCGATGTACCTGCTGGCCGGATGGCGCAAAGGCGACCTTCGGTCAAACGAGGCGTCACTCAAGTACTTCCTGCTCGGAGTGCTGGCTTCGGCGTTGATGCTGTACGGCATGTCGTTCGTGTACGGTCTGACCGGTGAGCTGACGTTCGCCGGGATTGCGCAAGCCGGTGCCGGGATGGCGGACGACCCTGCCTTCATCATGGCCGTGCTGTTCATGATCGCCGGATTCGGGTTCAAGGTATCGGCCGTGCCTTTCCACTTCTGGGCGCCGGACACCTATGAAGGAGCCCCGACTCCGGTGACTGCCTATCTTTCGGTTTCCTCGAAGGCCGCCGGATTCGTTGCGTTGCTGGTAGTGCTGTACTCGGCCTTCCCGGACGCGGCCGGGGTGTGGGGCCCGGCGGTGTGGATCCTGGCGGCCCTCTCGATGACCCTGGCCAACCTGACCGCTTTGCGCCAAACCAACATCGTCCGGCTGCTCGCCTATTCGTCTGTGGCCCAGGCCGGGTTCATGCTGGTGCCTTTTGCGGCCGCGGCCACTACGGATGCGATCGGTTTGGGCGAAGCGTTCGCCGCCACCGTTACCTATATCGTCATCTACGCCTTCATGAACCTGGGCGCTTTTGCCGTCGTGATCGCCGGCGCTCGCAAGACCGGAACAGCCGAGATAACAGGCTGGGGAGGGCTCGGTTCCTACGCTCCCGGTCTCGGTTTGCTGGCCGCAGCCTTCTTCTTCTCCCTGGCGGGCATTCCGCCGCTGGCTGGATGGATCGCCAAGCTGGTCATGTTCAGCGCCGCCATGGGAGCCGGTTCGTCGTGGATGGTGGTGCTGGCGGCGATCGCGGCGGTCAACGCGGTAATCGCGCTCTTCTATTACGTCCGGGTAGTCAAGACGATCTGGATGGATCCGGTCCCGGCCACGGCGCCCGATGAAGAGGTGCGGACCGGCACGGTGGCCGGTTCCCTGGGCCTGGCGCTGGGATTGTCCGTGGCGGTTGTGGTGGCGGCCGGTTTCTTCCCCTCCCTGATCACTTTCTTCTCCGACGCCACCAAGGCCCTGGCCGGGGGCTAGCCCGGACCCTCAATCGTTGGGTGTCCAGGTCCATTGATACGACTGGACGGCATCGTTGCCCGACCGGTAGTTCGTGGCGAACAGCAGCACCGAGTCGCCGAACCCGAGTCCGCCCTGTTGATCCTGCACATCATCAAACAGGCCAGCCTCATCGGCCACCGGGACGAAGGTGACCCCATCGGTGGTGGTCATGAGCACCATCCGGGAGGGTTGGTTTTCCGTGGGCCACGACCACCCGACGACCAGCAGGCCGTTGGGGGTCGAAACCAGATCCGTCAGATACTTCATCGGTTCGAACGCAGAGCTGAGCTCGAGGCGATCGAAGGTGAATCCATCGGTCGAGCGCCACAGCGCCGGTTCCACGTCCGTCTCCCACACCATGTCGATTCCACCCATGAACAGCACATCGCCGTACTCTGCAAAACGGGTCGGGAGTACCGAGGAGTAATCGTCCCATGCGAACATTGCTCCCGGAATCGGTTCCCAACGGAGGCCATCGCCGACCGATAGACCACCTGGGTCGGCTCCTCTTCTGATAGAGAGGTGTCCTCCGCAACCGCAATGAAGCCGGCCGAGTAGGGGGTCACGCCGTCGAGGATGCCCACCGACGCGAGCCCCGTTTCGTCCGGGTTGAGCTCAGTCCAGGTTCGTCCGTCTTCGCTGCGAAATAGCGACATGGCCGATGAGATGCCCTCTGCATACACAACGAGGCCGGAGTCGGTGGCGACGAGATCGATCGGGTGGATCCCTGCGAGGGTGCTGCCGGTCTCCTTGATGACGGTTTCCTCCCAGTTTTGGCCATCCTCGGACCGGTAGACGATCATCCGTCCGGTCATGTCGGGACCGTTTATGCCGGTCGCGTTGGTCCCGGCCGCGTACAGGGCTCCTTCGTATTCAGCGACGTGGCGGATGTAGGTCTCCACGTTTCCGGGCGGTGGTGGAGCCGTCAGCGGCGGGGTCAGCGTTGAGGTGGTTCCGCTGAATGGTCCATGGGGTCCCACGAAGACCTGCTCCCATTCGACGCCGTCGGCCGAGATCCAGATGCCTTCCGTGGTGGCGGCCGCCACCAGGCCGAAGCTGGTTGCCTCGACGTCTCCGACGTGCAACCCGGCCGGCAGCACCGTGTGCTGCCAGGTGCCGTCCTGCAGGGTGAGCGTGGGCCCCGGTGGGGTCGCGGCGGTTGGAGTCTGCCCGCCGCCGCTGAAGAGTCCGGTGAGCACTGCTACGCCCCCAATGGCCACGACCAGGATGGCGGCCGCACCGGTGGCCAGGATCCATCGGGATCGTGCCGCCGGAGTGGCGTTGCCGGCCGAGACGGCTCGCTGAACAAGTGTCTCCAGTGAGGCTGCTCGACCGTCGAGTCGTTCGCCGTAGTCCCGGATTTTGGTGTCGAGGTCAGGTGACAACGTGCACCTCCAGTGCCTCTCGGAGCTTCCGCACACCGCGTTCGATGTGCCGCTCGACGGTGGAGGGGGATATCCCCAGCATTTGTCCAACTTCGTGGAGGCGATAGCCGTAGCAGCGCACCAGAACCACGGCCGCTCGCTGCCGAGCGGTTAGTTCCTGCATGGCGCGGTCCAGGTCGGGCTCTACCCACGGCGGGTCGTGGCCTTCCGGTACGCCGGCCAGCGCCGGGGGGCGCCTCCTCGAAAGCTGTCACCAGAAGAGAGCCTCGCGAGGCTCTCATTCGCGACATTACGCCAGCCCGCCGATGTTTTGGAGGCGATCAACGGAAACCGGGGGCGCACCGGATCGGTATCGTCAGGACGTATCCACACGGAGGAGGGTAGAGATGAACCAGATCGAGACTGAGTTCTTCGGGTTGCTGGACATGACCCACGGGGTGCGGGACGGCGCCGTCGGCCTTCTCAGTGGCGCCGATCTGGCTTTCCGGATCGAGGGCTGCAAATCGGTTGGCGAAGTGCTTCAGGAACTGGGCGATATTGAAGCGATGTACACCCAGTCGTTCAAGACCATGGAGCAGGACTTCTCGGTGCAGGCTCCCGGTTGGGAAGGGATTTCCTCGGGTGCCACAGCAGTCGAATGGCTCCACGGATTGGACGCGGAACTCAAGGCGGCGCTGGCGGCGTTGAGCGACGAGGACCTGGGAAAGCCTATCGACCGCGGGGGCTGGCAGATGCCGGTGATGGCCAACTTCCACACCTACCGGGAGGCCGTTTTGATCCAGTTTGGAAAACTGGACTGCTATCTCAGGGCTCTGGGAAAGCGTCTGCCGGACCAGTGGGTGGCCTGGGTCGGATGATCTTCGGCAGATCCTTGACCGTTCATGGGCAGGGAGTGCCCAGATCCACCGATCGGACGAGTAGATCAGAGGCCCGTCCCCAACCCCAGGTTGGTTCGATTGTTTCCGAGGCAACCACCGCGATCGAGAGTTCCTCCTCGGCGCAACCGGCGGGGAGAGGGATTTCGATCCGTCGCCAACCTCCCGGCTGGGCCGAGTCGACCTGGTAGATGAGTTGGTCCCCGAGCCGCACCTCGACGGTCAACCGGCCATGTTGAAGCCGCGTCCGTGCCGGGCCGGGGTAGGCGCCAGGATTCGGGAGCGTCACCAGGACTCGTTATCCCGATCACTCCGTCTCCTCGTTCCGTACATTCGCTTTTGCGGGTCGGTGGGAACGATACCCGGGAGCCAATTCACTTCGGGCCGGGTGTTTGAGAAGGCCGATCTGACGATGCGGCAGACCTTGCACGGCTAGCCTCCGGGATAATCAAGCCGAGGATTGTCTGCATGCCGGCCGATGAAGCGAAGTCTCCGAAACGCAAGCCCGCCAAGCCGGCCGCCGACAAGACCCCACCTCCGGCTCCGGCCAAGCCGGCCGCTTTCCGGAAGGTGGCATCCAGGGAGCCGTCAAGGGACGTCGAGGCCCCCTCCCAGGACTTGCCGTATTTCAGCTTGTTCACCGAAGACGACCTCTTCCTGTTCAACGAGGGCTCGCACTTCCGGCTCTACGAGAAAATGGGTTGCCACCTCGTTGAGGTAGAAGGCGTCGCCGGTGCCTATTTCGCCGTGTGGGCGCCGGATGCGGAGTACGTGTCGGTGATCGGG
>JAHEDM010000234.1 GCA_024641205.1 Actinomycetes bacterium | reverse complement strand
AGACCCGCCGATTGACGGTTCCCTCGACCACGTTGCCGGACAGGCTCACATCATTGTTCCGCTCATGGAGAAAGAGCCGCTCCGGGCGCAAGGCCAGGGTGACGGACGCTCCGGCCGGAACGTCTGTCAGAGTGTTGACGACGCTTCCGTCGGGAAGCCGCACCAAGCCATCTTCAGCTACGACACCGGTTACAAACGTTGTCTCACCAATGAAGTCGGCCACGAACCGTGTCTCGGGATGCTCGTAGATCTGCTCGGGTGAGCCGACCTGCAAAAGCAGTCCATCGCTCATGACCCCGATCCGGTCGGACATGGTGAGAGCTTCTTCCTGGTCGTGAGTCACATAGACAAATGTGATTCCAACTCTTTCCTGCAGCTCCTTGAGTTCCAGCTGCATGGCCTGACGGAGCTTCAGATCGAGGGCACCGAGCGGTTCATCGAGCAGCAGCACCTTGGGACGGTTGACAAGTGCCCTCGCCAAGGCAACTCGCTGCTGCTGACCGCCTGACAACTGCGAAGGATTGCGGCTCTCCATGCCCGTCAGCCGGACCAGGTCGATGGCCCGGGCGACCCGATCACGAACCTCGTTCTCATCGACTCTCTGCATCTCGAGGCCGAAGGCGACATTCTTGGCGACGGTCATATGGGGAAACAGCGCATAAGACTGAAAAACGGTGTTGATCGGCCGCTTGTTGGGAGGTCGAAGCCCCATCTCCTCGCCATAGATCCTGATGCTGCCTTCGGTCGGGTACTCGAGGCCGGCGATCATGCGGAGGGTCGTGGTCTTGCCGCATCCGGACGGACCCAGCAGCGAGAAGAACTCACCATCGTGAATCTCCAGGTCCAATTGATCGACGGCCGTCACCTCATCGAAACGTTTTGTGACTCCGTTCAGCTCAACCGCAGGATCCGTCACATAACCCTCCTCAACCCATCAAACACCAGAGCCGAAGGCGACTTTACCGGCCACGATGGTGGCCGTGACAATCGCGTCCCCGATTGCTTCGTCCTCAAAGATGTTGCGGTCGAGCACGACCAGATCCGCTGCCTTGCCGACCTCGATAGACCCTGTTTCCTCATCGAGATGATTGACGTACGCCGAACCGGCGGTGAACGCGGCGATTGCATCGGCCAAAGAAACTCTCTCGTCGGGAAAGAAAGGCTCCTTGTTTCGATGGTGGGGCGAGATGCGCCGCACGGCCGTCTCGATCTCCAGGAGCGGATTGGGCGTTGACACCGACCAATCGCTGCCGAAGGCCAGGGTGGCACCGTGTCGTAGGAGGCTCCGGAACGGATACTGCCCGGCGCTCCGTTCGGGGCCAAGGAATGGAATGGTCAATTCCGTTTGATAGCCCTCGTACACCGCCCAGAACGGCTGTCCGTTGGCAACCACCCCCAGCTGCCGGAACCGGGGAAGGTCGTCTCGAGCGATCACCTGAATGTGGGATATGTGATGGCGGGCGTCGCTCCAGCCGTTGGCCAGGCGGGCAGCCTCAACGGCGTCGAGGGCGTTGCGAACCGCCCGGTCCCCGATGGCATGGAAATGCACCTGGAAGCCTTCTGCATCGAGCCGCGTAACGTATCGGGGAAGCAACTCCGGGTCGATGAAGTCAATCCCCCGATTGGATGTGGCCGTCCCATCGGGTCCGAGATACGGATCGAGCATCGAGGCCGTGAAGTTCTCGGCTACTCCGTCGAGCATCATCTTCACCGACGTCGGCCGAAAACGGCCAACCGGGCCGCGCTCACGGCGCTCCATCAGTTCTTCGATCTGTTCCTCGCCTGCGGAACGTTCCCACCAGAGGGCACCGACTACCCGGGCGATCAACTCCCCCCGGCCCGCCAGCGACCGGTACGCCGCTTCCGTTTGTTGGTTTACGTCGGCGTCCTGCCAAGCCGTTATCCCCAGGGAGAGCAGGTAATCCTGGGCAACCTTCAGGCCGCGCTCGTAGTCGGCAACCGTGTCCGCCGGGATGACTCGTTGCACGAGCCCCATTGCCCCCTCCTGGAGGGTTCCGGCCGGCGCTCCGTCGATTCCCCTCTCAATGCGCCCGTCTCTTGGATCAGCGGTAGCCGCGTCAACATTGGCCTCGGCGAGCGCCCGGCTGTTGACCCAAGCCCCGTGACCGTCACGATTTACCAGAAATACCGGCCGGTCGGGAACGATGCGGTCCAGATCCTGGCGGGTCGGCGTACCTCCCGGGAAGGCGTCCATGGCCCACCCGCCGCCGAGTACCCAAGCTTCATCCGGATGCTGATCGGCATAGGCGGCGATTGTCTCCAGATAGGAGGCGCGATCATCGCATCCATGCAGATTGCAACGCATCAGGTCGAGCCCGGCAGTCGGCGGGTGGATGTGCGCATCCTGAAACCCGGGCAAAACCAACCGGCCGTCGAGCGACATGACCTCCGTCTTCGGGTCAATCCACTCCTTCAACTCGTGGTCATCCCGCGCCACTGCCACTATCCGGCCGTCGCAAACCGCTACGCCGGTCGCCCAACTCCGAGCGGCGTCCACGGTAAAGACGGCCCCATTCCGCAAAACGAGATCAGCCACGTTTGCACCTCCGCAGCGAAGCGTAGTGAATCCGGCCGGCCGCTCGTCGCACACGTTTGAGCGCCGGTAGAGTCCTCATATGAGCGCTTTCTGGCATCCATTTGCGGACATGGGAGCGGTCGACGGTCACGAGGTGATCATCGACCGCGGAGAAGGTATCTACGTATTCGATGAGCAAGGCCGGCGCTATCTCGACGCCACCGCCAGCCTCTGGTACTGCAATGTGGGTTACGGTCGGAAGGAAATCGTCACCGCCGCCGCCGCCCAGATGGAAAAATTACACGCATATCACACCTTTGGCGACTTCGCGACGCGGTCCGCGATCGAAGTCGCCGAGAAGATCGCTTCGGTTGCTCCCGTTCCCGCCAGCAAGGTCTTCTTGACGAGCGGAGGCTCGGACTCTGTTGATAGCGCGGCCAAACTGGCCAGGCGATATTTCCACTTGACCGGGCAACCAGACCGCACCGTGTTCATCGCTCGCGAGTGGGGTTACCACGGCACGCATGCCTTCGGCACCAGCCTGGCGGGCATGGCGCCCAACAAGGAAGGCTACGGAGATCTGATCGGTGACGTCGTGGTGGTTCCGTGGGATTCAGTCGAGGCCGTCGAGAAAGTGATCGAGCAAATCGGCCCGGAGCGGGTCGCCGGGATCATTTGTGAGCCGGTCGTCGGAGCGGGCGGCGTACGATTCCCGCCGGCCGGCTACCTGACCGGCGTGCGGGACGCAATCCGTGCGGCCGGAGCGCTCTTCATCGCCGACGAAGTCGTGACCGGGTTCGGCCGGGTGGGCGCATGGTTCGCCTCGAACCGGTTCGACCTCGAGCCGGACCTGCTGACCTTTGCCAAAGGTGCCACATCGGGATATCTGCCACTGGGCGGGGTGATCGCCGCCCCGTGGATCGCCGAGCCCTTCTGGGAGGGCGGCGTCATGTGGCGACACGGTTACACGTACTCGGGCCATTCCACAGCTGCTGCGGCCGCTCTTGCCAACTTCGAGATTTTGGAGCGAGAGGACATCCTGGCGCATGTCCTGCAGCTCGAGTCGGCATTGGCGGCAGCGCTGGCGCCCCTCGCCCACCATCCCCTGGTGACGGAGATCCGGTCGGGACTTGGGCTGCTGGCGGCGGTGCAGATCGATCCGGAAGCCATCGACGCCGATCCAGGACTCCCCGCCCGAGCTTTTCGGGCCATCCGGGAGGCGGGAGCAATCACCCGAGCGGTCGGGGGCGGCGGTTTGCAGGTCTCTCCACCCCTCATCATCACATCTGAGCAACTGAACGAGATGGTCTCCGCTTTTTCCACCGGACTCGACGCGGTGAACGTGTGAATACAACCTGTTTCTGGACCGCCGATTACCCGCGGCCCGCAGGCCTGCCAATCGAGGATCTTCCCGCTCGAGCCGACGTGCTGGTTATCGGCGGTGGAATAACCGGATTGACGGCAGCTCTCCGCCTCGCCCGGTCAGGCCTCGATACGGTGGTGGCCGAAGCCCAGGCATTCGGCGAAGGCGCCAGCGCCATGAACGCGGGCATGGCCATCTACGGACTGAAGGCTGCGCCGCAGGTTGTCATCGATCGCTTCGGTGATGAGTTGGGGAGAGAGCTGTGGAACGCTTCAAATGTGGCCGTCGACCGTATTGAACAGATCGTCGAAGAAGAGGCCATCTCTTGCGATTTCACCCGTCCCGGCTCGGCCGAACTCGGCTTCACCCGTCGCGACGATCGGGTGCTGGCCGCCTACGCCCACTCGACCACCGATCTGGGCTTCCCGATCGAGCACGTGCCGCGTGAGCGACTCCGGGGGGTTGTGGGGAGCGATAGGTTCTCGATGGCGCTCATTGAGAAGACCAGCGCCGGTCTTCATCCCGCCAAGTACACGTTTGGGTTGGCAGAGGCCGCCGCTCGC
>JAHEDM010000009.1 GCA_024641205.1 Actinomycetes bacterium | reverse complement strand
TGTGACCTCGTATGCACCGGCCATAACTCCAGCCGGTCCGCAGTGGGTCGGAGAGGCTGCCATTACCTGCCTGGAAGACGCCGGGCGGGTCAAGGTCGTGCGGGTCGAACCGGACGGTACTGTCGACCTGTTGCTTGAAGGAGATAGGGCGATCACCGGAGTAAGCCCGAGTAGGGACGGGGCGAAACTCGCCTATGTGGCGGTGACCGCCGTGGATCCGGGCGAACTCTATGTGTTCGAATCCGGGAAGGAGCAAACGGCCACCAAGCTCAACGGGAAGTTCCGGGCGGACGTGCCGCTCGTCGAACCGGATCACTTCACGGTGATCTCAGATGGCGAGGCAATCGACGCATTTGTCTACATGCCGCCCGGTGAGGAGATCGTCCCTGTTCTGCTCAACATCCATGGAGGCCCGGCCACCCAGTACGGCTACACCTTCTCGGATGAGTTTCAGGTATACGTGGGGGCCGGATACGGGATCGTTGCCTGTAATCCCCGGGGGGCAAGCGGACGAGGCGTCGATTTCGTGCGGGCAGTGCGCGAAGAAGGATGGGGGGTAGTCGACGAGGCCGACGTGACCGCGGCCCTCGACGCTGCTTTGGATAGATTCCCTCGCCTCGATGCCGGCCGAGTCGGGATCATGGGCGGTTCATACGGTGGCTTCTTGACCGCCTGGTTGATCGCTCGCAACGAACGCTTCGCGTCGGCCGTGGTAGAGCGGGCCCTGCTCAACTGGCCGTCGTTTGGAGGGACGTCGGACATCGGGGCAACGTTCGGCCGTATGTACCTCGAGGCCGATGTGCCGGATGGACACGATCGGCTCTGGGAGGCAAGTCCGCTCTCGCTCGCGCACCAGATCACAACGCCCACCCTGATCGTCCACTCGGAAAACGACTTCCGATGCCCTATCGAGCAAGCCGAACAGCTCTTCATGTTGCTCAAGAAGAGGGACGTGGACGTTGGGTTTCTGCGGTTTCCCGGGGAGGGGCACGAGCTATCACGCTCCGGGAAACCCAAACACCGGTTGGAACGATTCGAAGCAATTCTCGATTGGCATGGACGGTATCTGGCGGACGACCCTGCAGACCTGCCAAGATAGGTGATTATGGAAGCTTCCCGTGTTATCTGGATGGACGGCGATTTCGTACCCTGGGACGAAGCAACGGTTCACGTGCTCTCCCACGGCCTCCACTACGGGGCGGGGGTATTTGAAGGTATTCGTGCCTACGAGACCCCGACCGGCACTGCGGTGTTCAGGCTGACGGAGCATATGGAGCGTCTGCATCGATCGGCCAAGGCGTACGGGATTCCACTCCGGTTTGGCGTCGATGAGTTGGTGAAGGCCAGCCGCCGGTTGCTGGCAGACAACGAGCTCGAATCCGGGTATCTGCGACCCCTGGCTTTCTATGGTATCGGCTCGATAGGGCTCAATCCGGCCGGCGCCGAGGTGCGGGTGATCATTGCCGCGTGGCGGTGGGGCGCCTACCTGGGCGAGGAGGGTCTGAAGAACGGGATCCGTACCCGCGTCTCGTCGTGGCGGCGGATCGATCAGAGTGCGCTCAATCCGAATGCAAAAGGCACGGGCGGCTATTTGAACTCGATCCTTGCCAAGCAGGAGGCGGTCAGGGACTCATACGACGAGGCGATTCTTCTCAACAATGAAGGGTTCGTCTCGGAGGGGAGCGGCGAGAATATTTTCGTGATCAAGGATGGGGTTGTGACCACACCTCCGGTCACGGCGGGCATTCTCGAGGGCATCACCCGTGATTCGGTGATGACGATGTTGCGTGACGCCGGCCAAGAAGTGCACGAAGCCAACGTCATTCGATCAGACCTCTACTACGCGGATGAGATCTTTTTCACGGGAACTGCCGCTGAGGTCACTCCGGTGCGAGAGGTCGATGGCCGTCCCGTCGGAAACGGCCGGCCGGGACCGGTGACTCTCCAAGCGCAGGACCTTTTTCAGAAGGCTGTGACGGGGCGCCTCGAAGCGTACCTCCATTGGCTCGAGTACATCTAGAAGGAATTGTCGACAACCATGGGTCAGCAACCAAATATCGAACTTGTCGCGAGCGATCTGCCTCTTGGCTCTCTAGAACCGGGAATCGCCCGCCGCGATATGGCGGGCCGCCCTGGAGAGATCACCACTCCGGAAGAGGCCGTGTCGGGCGGAGCGTTTGGCCGTCCAGGACCGGACACCGGCTGGGTGCTGCGGATCGTCAAAGCCGCCGAATTTGATCGGTCGGAGGCTGGGATTGAAGCGGTGGTAGCGTCTGTTGCGGCGGCTCGGGCATCGCACAACGGTCGCGGGCCTTCGTCCTCGGATGTGGAAGTCGCGCTCATCTTGCTCGGCCTGCGCCCGGAAGGGATACCAGATGAGGTTGTCGGGCAATTGAGTGCGGCTCGCGCCAAGTGGCTACGCAAGGCGGCTCACGAACAAGTCAAGGGTCGTTCGTTCCTAGCCCAATTGTCGCCGGGTCTATTGAGCGCAGATCCCGAACGCGTCCGCCACCTTCTCAATGTGGCGGGTCTGACTTCGGCGACTTGATGAGCGATTTCAGGTTCTTGACGGGGAACGTCATCCCGGTGCCCGAATCCGAGTCACCGTCCGAGCTTCCCATCCAACACCTGCCCTGGTGCTTCGGGTGCGGCTCGGAGAACGAACACGGACTGGGGGTGCAGCCCGGCTATAAGGGCGACAAGGTGATTGGAGAGCTCGAGTTCGCCAAGCGGTTCCAGGGCGGTCCGGGTGTGGTGCACGGAGGTGCGGCGGCGGCTTTCTTCGATGATCTCATGGGATTCGTCATGATCGCTCATCAGCAACCGGCCGTTACGGCCAAACTGGAGATCAACTACCTTCGACCCATCCCGCTCGGCATGACCTTGCGAGCGGAGGCATGGCTGGCGGATCGACAAGGTCGCAAGCTATGGGCCGAAGCCATCGGGTTCGACAACACGGGCACCCGGTACATCGAGGCGCTCGCCCTCTTCGTTCCGATCAGGGCTGATCATTTCGCAGATACCATCCGACATATGGACCCTGATCATCTGGCCAGGATTTCCCGTTTCAATAGTGAGGAGTACTACCCATGAAGATCGTCCGCGTCCACACCGACGAGGGGATCTCGTATGGCGGGGTTGAACCCGAGGGGGTCCGCTTGTATCAGGGCTCGCCCCTGGTTGCCTGGGAGCCGACTGAGGTAGTGGTTCCCTTCGCGCAAGCGCACCTCCTCGCTCCAGTGTTTCCAACCAAGGTCGTTGCAGTTGGCAGGAACTATGTAGCCCATGCTGATGAGACTGGATCGGAAGTCCCCAACGACCCGATCATCTTTATCAAGCCGGCTACTTCTGTGATTGGTCCGGGGTCACCGGTGGTCTATCCACCGGACTCGCAGAACGTCCAACATGAAGCGGAATTGGCGGTAGTCGTCGGGACGGTGGCCCGCAACACGAAGGCGGAAGACGTGCAGAGCGTCATTCTCGGCTACACCGCCGGCAATGATGTGACTGCACGCGATTTGCAGCGAAAAGATGGCCAGTGGACTCGCGGCAAGGGATTTGACACGTTCTGTCCGCTCGGCCCGGCCATCGAGACGGAGCTTGATCCGCTGTTGGGTCTCAGCATCGAATGCCGGGTCAACGGCGAGGTGCGCCAGTCGGGCTCAACGGCCGACATGGTGTTCGGGGTGGCCGAGCTGATCGAATTCATCACCCGGGTGATGACCTTGCTGCCCGGAGATGTGATACTCACCGGGACGCCCGCCGGTATCAGCTCGGTGTTACCGGGCGACACGATGGAGGTCGAGATCGAAGGCATCGGCGTCTTGATGAATCCGGTGGGAAGGCTGTGAGCGTCCGCGTTCGAATCGCTCCTTCTCCGACCGGGTTTCTCCACGTCGGCAACGCCCGGGCCGCCCTGTTCAACTGGTTGTACGCTCGCCACACCGGCGGTACCTTCATTCTTCGTATCGACGACACCGATGTGGCTCGTTCAGACCCCGAGTATGAGGACGACGTCCTGGCCGGACTGGTCTGGATGGGCCTTGATTGGGATGAAGGCGTCGGGGTGGGAGGCCCGCACGGCACCTACCGGCAGAGCGACCGCCTGGATCGATACGCGGAAGTCGCCGGTCAATTGCTGGCAGCCGGGAGCGCCTACCACTGCTTCTGTACGCCTGCCGAGTTGGATGAGCGACGCAAGGAGGCGCAAGCCCAGGGGCGCCCGCCTGGATACGACGGTCGGTGCCGCATCCTCGATCCGGCCGAATCTGCCCGGCGGAAGGGTCAGGGAGAGGCTGCCGTTCTCCGGCTGGGTGTACCTCGTCCCGGAGTGACGATCTTCGAAGATGTCATCAGGGACGAGGTCCGCTTCGACCACCAGGCCATTGATGACTTCGTATTGGTTCGGTCCGATGGATCGCCTACCTACCACCTGGCTTCAACCGTCGACGACGTCGACTACGAAATCACCCACGTCGCTCGCGGCGAAGACCTGCTGTCTTCCACTCCCAAGCACATCCTGATCACCCTGGCAATGGGAGGGACCGTCCCCACCTACGCCCACCTCCCGCTGCTCTTTGGTCCGGACGGGAAGAAGCTCTCGAAGCGACATGGTGATGTGTCGCTGAAGGCGTACCGCGAAGGCGGCTATCTGCCTGAAGCGATGTTCAACTACATGTGTCTGCTCGGCTGGTCTTACGAGGCTGAGACAACCGTGTTCACCCGGGCCGAGGCGATCGAACGGTTCGACCTGGCAGCCGTTTCCAAGAATGCTGCCGTGTTCGATCCCGAGAAGCTCGAGTGGATGAACGGGGTCTATATTCGAGATCTGGATCCGGTCGATTTCATCGATCGAGCCATCCCCTTCGTCGAGGAGGATTTGGGGCGCGAGCTGTCGGGAGCAGAGCGGGAGCAACTGGGCGCGCTCGGGCCGCTGGTACAGGAGCGGGTCAAACTGCTGACCGAGGTCCCCGACATGATGAGCTTCGTGCTCACCACGTCGCTCTCTTACGACGAGAAGTCGTGGCGCAAGGTCATGGAGACGGAGACAACTCCGGCCGCTCTTGATGCCGCCATCGATCGGCTGACGGTCGTGGGGGAGTGGACGGCAGTCGTCATCGAGACAGAGCTACGAGCCATGCTCGATGAGCTAGAGCTCAATGCTCGGCAGGGATTGCAGCCCGTTCGGGTGGCGACAACGGGTTCGACCGTTAGCCCGCCCCTCTTCGAGACGCTCGAGGTTTTGGGCCGGGACATGACCCTCGATCGGTTGAGGTCCGCCCGCGCCAAGCTGTAGATCTGTTCTGGCGTGAGTTCCCGACACATGGCGCGGGTTTCTCACGCAAGTTCGGAGACAGGTGGTGCTGCGCTACCATGCCCTCCGGTCCTGGCCCCGTCGTCCAGCGGCCTAGGACGCCGGCCTTTCAAGCCGGTAACGCGGGTTCGAATCCCGTCGGGGCTACCAGCGAACCCCTTGCTCAGCGGGGGTGCCGGCGCGTCTGGAGGTCGGTGGCTTGGGCGTCGCCCACTCCGGGTAGCCCTCAATCATCAGGCGAGGAGTCCAGTCGGGACAATTCGGCACGGCCGGCTCGAGGCCTCGTTGGCGGCGGCCGAGAGAGCGTCGCTTTCGCGGCGGACAGCGGCCAAGTACTCGGAGAAATCCACACGAACAACCGAGCGGGGAGGCCTTGCAACGGACCGACCGCATAGTATCGGGGCGTGACCTGTGTGAGGGTGTTGACCAACGGTGGGAGATCACATGGCTGAAGACCTGGAAGCAGAAGAAGTCCAGCCGAAATCGGAGGATGTGGAACAGCACCCGATTCTCGATCGGTACCACGCCGATGACCAGCCTGGCGAAAGGTCGGACAAACAAAAGATCCCTCGCAAGGCGTACGAGAAGGAATTGGCCCATCTCCAGATCGAACTCATCAAGCTTCAGGAATGGGTGAAGTCCCAAGGTCTGAAGGTGGTGGTGCTCTTCGAGGGCCGGGATGCGGCCGGCAAGGGTGGGGTCATCAAGCGAATTTCGGAGAGCCTCAACCCCCGAATCTGCCGGGTCGAAGCCCTGGGTGTGCCGACCGAACGAGAAAAGACGCAGTGGTACTTCCAGAGGTACGTGCCCTACCTTCCGGCCGCAGGCGAGATGGTCCTCTTCGATCGAAGCTGGTACAACCGGGCCCTGGTCGAGCGGGTCATGGGGTTTTGTACCGAGGCCGAATATCAGGAGTTTCTGCGATCGTGTCCGGATTTCGAGCGAATGCTGGTTCGGAGCGGGATCATCCTGATCAAGTACTGGTTCTCCGTCAGCGACGAAGAGCAGGAACGCCGGTTCCAGTCCCGAATCGCTACCCCGACCAAACGCTGGAAGCTGAGCCCCATGGATCTCGAGTCACGGTCGCGCTGGATCGAGTACTCAATCGCCAAGGACGTGATGTTCAACCACACGGACATCAAACAGGCCCCCTGGTTCGTGGTTGACGCCGACAACAAGAAACGGGCCCGGCTCAACTGCATCAGCCACCTATTGAGCATGATTCCTTACGAGGACCGCACGCCGCCTCCGATCGACCTACCGGCTCGCCAGACCGATATCGGCTACGTTCGTCCACCGATGGGTGAGCAGACGTTCGTCCCCGACAAGTATTAGCGCCGACGAGACCTCGGCTGAGAGGCGGTGAAGCTCAGCGCTCGATTTTGACTGGTCGCCGGTCTGCGGCTCGCCGCCACCTATGGGGAGCTCCCATCGGTGAGACCCGGGCTAACCCCAACGCGCTAATGTCGGCCGGCGATGTCCTTCGAACGCCGGTCCACCCCCGAATGATGAAGTTCATCCTCAAGAGGACCGTTTCGGGTCTCGTGGCACTGGTGCTCTTCACCTTTTTGATGTTTTTCCTCATCGAGGTGCTGCTGCCCGGCGACTACGCCACCCCGTTTCGCCTCTCGATGACCGGAGACGAGATTGCTGCATTCCGGGAGACGCTTGGTCTCGACCGGCCCCTCCCGGTTCGATACTGGTTCTGGTTGCGAAATCTGCTCACCAGCGGATTGGGCCAGACCACCTTTCGGGGCGCCGGCTTCGATCTGAAATCGGTGATCCCGCCTACCGTCTTGGTTTTCGTCCTCGGCCTGGGCATGGCCTTCATGCTCGGCAGCTGGTTGGGCCGGTTGACAGGGTGGCGGCGTGGCTGGAAATCCGACGGGGTCACCTTGCTTGGTATCGCCACCTACACCCTTTTCCCACCCTTCCTGGGTTTCTTGACGGTGAGATTCGTCGGCAATCCCATGCGGGACCTCCGTAACCTGCTGGTCGACGATCCGCGCGGCAACCTGTGGCTCGGCGCTCCGGTAACGGAGCAGGAGGTCATGTGGACCATGACGGCCACCATCGCGGTGGTGGCCGTCCTCTACGCGGTGATTGGTTCGGCGGTGGCCCGGCGCAGGAACCTGAGAATGCTGAGCCTGCCCGCCTTCGTAGTCATCGCCGCCGTCTCGTACGGCTGGTGGGTGTACCGCAACATCGATCCGTATGCCGTTGACATCCTCTTCAACGCGTCAGCGGCGATCCTGGCGTTTCTCCTGCTCTCGTACGGAGAGTTCATGCTGGTCATGCAGACCTCGATGGCATCGGTCATTCACGACGACTACATCCTGGTTGCCCGGGCAAAGGGCATATCCGACCGTCAGGTTCGTGACCGGCACGCTGCCCGCAATGCCTTGTTGCCTCTGCTGAGTCGTTTTGCAGTGAGCTTGCCGTACCTGTTGACGGGCCTCGTGATCATCGAAAGAGCCGTTGGCTGGCAGGGTCTTGGCTCCTTCCTGTTTCGGGCCGTCGATGCCCAGGACATGCCGGTCGTGCTGGATACCCTGGTGGTGATCGGCGTGATCACCCTCGTGGTGCGCTTGGTGATGGAGGTGTTGACCGCGGTACTCGATCCTCGCATCAGGGTTCAGGTCGAAAGCGGTGCTCCATGACCCACGAGACAGCGCGGATCGGAAGAGTGCGACTTCGATTCCGGGCGATCTGGCGCGGTTCGAAGATCTTCTGGCGCGAGTTCTCGCACAATCGATTGGCGGTCGCCGGTGTAGCCCTCATCGTTCTGTTCGGCCTCATGGCCATCAGCCATCCGATCCTCATGAAATACTTCTGGTCGGGCGCGGTGTACAACCCCCTCACGGGATTCGACCCAAAAGTCCTCCACCCCGCCGGCCCGTCTGCAACCCACCTTTTGGGAACCGACAATCTGGGTCGGGATGTGCTGTCCATGCTGCTGGCTTCCAGCGGCTCGACCTGGATACTGGCGATGACCGCCGCCCTGAGCACGGCGGTGGTGGCCATGCTCATCGGAGCCGTGGGTGGGTACTACCGGGGGTGGGTCGACTTCAGCCTGGCCCATGTCTCGGATGCGTTCCTGCTGCTCCCCGCACCGATCTTCCTCCTCATCCTCGGTACCGGCAACCTGATCGATCTCGGCCCGGTCAAATTCGGTTTGATCTACGGATTGATCACCGGTTTGGGGGCAGGCGCCATCGTGCTCCGGAGCCAGGCGCTCAAGGTGATGGCGCAACCGTTCGTTGATGCCACCCGGGTGGCAGGCGGCCGGGGCCGCCACATCATCTTCCGGCACTTGCTGCCACATCTCTTCCCGCTTGCCGCTCTGTTCATGATGCTGGCGGTGGTCGGGGCGGTCGTGGCCGACGGGTTTGCCGCGTTCCTGGGCCAGACCAGATCGCTGGTGAACTGGGGGACGATGGTCTACTACGGGATCGAATTCGGGGCCAACTTCGGTTCACAGGTGCCGTGGAACGCCTTGATCGTGCCGGCCGCGGCATTGTCGTTGTTTGCCGCGGCTTTCTACCTGGTTTCGGTCGGGTTGCGGGAGGTGGCCGACCCCCGCTTCAAGGCGATTCGGCGTCGGTAAGACTGTGACAAACAAGACAGACCGGCCGGATCCAGACAACGTCCTTAACCGGCCGGTCTGCTTCTACAGGTAACCGAGCTCTGTTCCGACTCCCGCGTACAGCATCATGCTGTCCATCAGATTCTCGCCGGTGTTGTACATCTCGTACCTGAACCCGGCCGACGTGAACGATGCCGTGCTGATGATCTTCCGAGCTTCCTCGGTCAGCAGGATCTCATGAAGGATCTCGGGGCTTTCCGCCTTGACGATCATCATGCCGCCACCGTAGCCATGGTGGAAGATCTCCGGCTCGGAGCACTTGTCGTCGGCTGCCAGCTTTCCGAAGAAAGTCTGTGCATCGGCGAAGTTCTGAAGCGCTATCGCTTCACGTCCTGGTACCGGATGCCCGTAGCTGAACACATATGCTGCGTTCCAACGCATGTCACCTCCTCCCCTGGGGTCTTTCTCTCCATAACTCAGGTTGCCCCGAGCAACCAGGGCCATAAGCCTCTTTTGTTTTGCCGCGCTCGATTGAGCAGCGGAACTGCGATGGGAGCGAGGTCCCGGTTCCCTGGAACACTCTGACCATTCCGGCCGTTGCTGTCTTCGTTGTCTGTGGCCGTCCACACCCCATTACGGGCCGTCTTGGGAGAGTTCGGTCACCCCGGCTTTCCGACCGACCGGCGGCGGTGACGCCAAACCCGGAGTGGTTTGCCTAGGTATCACCTCTTCGGTACCGTAAAGGCCCATTCGGGGGTGGTGTAATTGGTAACACAGCAGGTTCTGGTCCTGTCATTGAGGGTTCGAGTCCTTCCCCCCGAGCCGGACGGTTCACGCCGTCACGGCCCCGTCGTCTAGAGGCCTAGGACGCCGGCCTCTCAAGCCGGTAACGCCAGTTCGAATCTGGTCGGGGCTACCACGCCGAAACTCCTGCTCAGCGGGGGTTTCTGCGCGTGTCGCGACTGTCTGACTAGGTCGACTGTTGTAGCCTGCTTTCCGGATCAGCCGGACGGCTCCGGCCCCGGGTGGCGGCACGAGAACATCATGCTGCCGAGCCCCGGCATAACTCCAGAGGACGGCTTCTCCTGTCAGAAAGGGGCGATCGATGAAGCAGGACAACAGGGCGAAGCAGCTGCCGGACAGAGCTCACGTCGTGATTGTGGGAGGCGGGGTGATCGGCTGCAGCGTGGCATATCACCTCACCAAGCTTGGCTGGACCGATGTCGTCCTGTTGGAGCGAAGCAAGCTGACCTCGGGAACCACCTGGCATGCGGCGGGACTGATCGTATCGGGTGGCATGACAACGGAGACCTCGGCGTGGATGGCGCGCTACACGCGCGAACTCCTTGAAGTGTTGGAGGAAGAGACCGGGCTCTCGACCGGTTTTAGGCCGGTCGGATACGTACAGACTGCAGCGTCTCCCGATCGTCTTGACAAGCTTCGCCGGGAAGCGGACTTCCTGCGACACATGGGCATCGAACGAGAAGAAATCTCGGCTGCAGAAGTCCAAGCTATGTGGCCGATGCTCGACACGAGCGACGTTATCGCCGGGTTCTACACCGCCGACGAGGGACGAGCCGACCCGGCCAACTGCGCGATGTCACTGGCCAAAGGTGCACGGATGGGCGGGACCAGGATCGTCGAGGATACGGCGGTGACCGGTTTCACTCTCGAGAACGGCCGCGTGACGGGCGTTCGTACTTCGCGCGGTGACATCGATTGCGACCACGTCGTGAACTGTGGCGGAATATGGGCGCGACAGATCGGGGCCATGGCCGGCGTGGCCGTGCCGCTCCAGGCCGCCGAACACGCCTACCTGATCTCGGATCAGATCGACTCTGTTTCAAGGGACATGCCGATCCTCGAGGATCCCGATCGCTACGCCTACTACCGCGAGGAGACGGGTGGTTTGATGGTGGGGTTGTTCGAACCGCTCGCGGCGCCGTGGAGCATCGAGGCCGTCCCAAACGACTTCAGTTTCGGCGAGATCCCCAACGACTGGGACCGTCTCGCCCCCTTCCTGGAGCGAGCGATGGAGCCGCTTCCGATCCTTCGCGAGACGGGTATTCGCAAGCTGTTCACCGGGCCGGAGAGCTTCACGCCGGACAATGGATCATTGATGGGACCGGCGCCTGAGGTGGAGAACTTCTGGGTCGCGGCCGGGTATAACTCACTAGGGATTCTGCTCGGGGGCGGAGCAGGCAAGATCATGGCACACTGGATCGCCGAGGGCCTGCCGCCGGTCGATGTCACTGAGGTCGATATCGCTCGCATCCATCCCTTCCAGACCACCCGGCGGTTTCGCGCAGACCGGACGGTTGAGTTGCTGGGAAGGCTCCACTCGACCGGCTCATGGCCTCATTCGCAACCGGCGCGCGCCCGCAACGCCCGCCGATCGGTCCTCCACGATCGTCTGTCGGCGCTCGGGGCGCATTTCGGCGAGTCGTCGGGATGGGAGAACACGGAATGGTTCGCCCCGCCGGGAGCCGACATCCCCCCCGTCCGCACCTACAGGCGGCCTGGATGGTGGGAATACCACCAGGCCGAGCATCACGCGACTCGCAACGATGTGGTGTTGTTCGACATGTCCTCAATGTCGAAATTCCTGGTGGAGGGCCCCGATACCGAACGCATCCTCGACCGGATGAGCGGCAATAACGTGGCGGTCGAACCTGGCAGGTGTGTTTACACGCAATGGATGAACCGCGCAGGCAAGGTTCTCGCCGACCTCACCGTCACTCGACTCGCTGAGGATCGGTATATGGTCGTGGTGGCCGAGGGCTTCCACCGGCGAGTCGAGACGATGATGCGTCGGGCGGTGCAACCGGACGACCGCATGTATATCAGCGATGCAACGTCGGGCATAACCCTCTTGAGCCTTCAGGGACCAAAATCGCGAGCTCTGCTCTCGAGAATCACGGACGCCGATCTCTCCAACGATGCCTTCCCCTATTTCACCGCTCAGCAGCTCGATCTGGAGTTCGCGCTCGGCTGGGCATTCCGGCTCAGCTTCGTCGGTGAACTGGGATGGGAGCTGTATGTGCCGAGCGAGTTTGCCTTGGGTGTATACGACGCGTTGGTGCGGGAAGGCAAGGAGTTCGGTCTCATCCACGCCGGCATGGTGACTCTGGAGAGCACTCGGACCGAAGCCGGCCGCAAGGACTACGGACTGGACATGGAGAACACCGACTCTCCGCTCGAGGCAGGCCTGGGGTTCGCGGTCGACTTGGACAAGCCGGGAGGATTCATCGGACGTGATGCCCTCATGGCCGACAGAGAGGCGGGACCGCTCCGACGGCGTCTCCTCCAGTTTCTCCTCGACGACCCGGAGCCGCTCCTGTTCGGCGAGGAGCCCATCTTCCGAGATGGGGATCGGGTGGGGTATCTTCGATCCGGGAACTACGGCCACACTTTGGGCGGGGCGATGGGCTTCGGGTACGTCGAGTACGACGGTGGGGTCACCGCTGAGTACATTCGGGAGGGCAGCTACCAGATCCAGGTGGCCGGTGATCTGTTCACCGCCCGGGCATCTATTCGGCCGTTGTACGATCCGCGCGGTGAACGGGTCCGGATGTAGCGGGCCGAGTGCAGGACTGATGAGCATCGCCCTTGCCGTCACAAACCACGCCACCTCACGGGGCGGGCCGACCATTCGGCCATTGCCGATGTGAGCTGATGTGGGCAGGCCGGTGGGCTACTTGCGGTGGGAGTGCACGGCCCCCGGCCACCAAATTGACCACTTGCGCCCACATCCTGCCAGAATCATCCGAACCCGCTGAGAAAGATCTTTGATGTCCGGCAATGCCAGTTTCAACATGACCGACACCGCCCTCGTTTCTATTGCCCATGTCGACGCACCGGAGGTGGTCACCTCCGCCCAATTCGACGAGATGCTGGCCGAGACCTACGAACGGGTGGGGGGCCAACCGGGACTTTTGGAGAGCCTGGCCGGGATCCGGGAACGACGCTGGTGGCCAGAGGGATACCGCTATACCGATGCGGCTGCGGCGGCCGGAGCTAAGGCGATCGAAGCCAGCGGGGTGCGGGTCGACGAAATCGGTTTGCTAATCGACACGTCGGTGTGTCGGGACCGGCTGGAACCGTCCTCAGCCGTCACGGTCCACCATGCGCTCGACCTGCCCAGCTGGAGTCTCAACTTCGACCTCTCCAACGCCTGCCTGGGATTCATCAACGCGCTGCAGGTGGCAGGGAACATGATCGAAAGCGGCCAGATCAACTACGCGCTGATCGTCGACGGTGAGGGAAGCCGGGAGCTGCAGGAGACCACCCTGGCCCGGCTGGCCGGTCCCGACGCAACCATGGCAGACCTGTTCGCAGAGTTCGCCTCGCTGACCCTGGGGTCGGGCGGGGCGGCGGCGGTGGTGGGTCGGCACTCCGACAACCCCGGTAGCCACAAGGTGGTCGGGGGGATCTCCCGGGCGGACACCAGCTACCACAACCTGTGCGTGGGGAGCCTCGACCAGATGCGCACCGACACCAAGGCGCTGCTGGATGCCGGTCTGCAGGTGTCCAAGCTGGGCTGGGGCGACGCCGAAGAGCGGGGCTGGATGGAGATCGACCGATACATCCTCCACCAGATCTCCCAGGTCCATACCTCCATGCTGGTCGAGCGACTCGGTATCGATATCGCCAAAGTGCCCCTAACGTTTCCTTTCCTCGGCAACGTCGGCCCGGCGTCGATACCGATCACATTGTCGCGCGAAGCCGACTCGCTCAACCTCGGGGACAAGGTGTTGCTGCTGGGGATCGGGTCGGGCATCAACGCGATGGGGATCGAACTGACCTGGTGACCGCCGGTTCCCCTGCGCCCGCCGTCCTGCCCCCGCCCGGTCTCGACGGTCTCGAAGCGCACTGGTCGAGGTTGGTCACAACACCGGGACTCGACGGGGTCGGTCGCACCTGGCACGTGCTCGACAACCAGGTGGCCGACCCGACCGTGACGCTGCTCTGCGTGCACGGCAACCCGACCTGGGCATATCTCTGGCGCGACCTGATCGCCAACGCTCCGCCCACCGTGCGGGTGGTGGCTATGGATCAGCTCGACATGGGGTACTCGGAGCGCACGGGAACCAGCCGCCGGCTGCAGCAACGGATCGAGGATCTGGACGTCCTCACCGAAGAACTCCAGCTGACGAGCCCGGTGGTGACCGTGGCCCACGATTGGGGCGGCCCGATCTCTCTCGGCTGGGCCGAGCGGCATCGTGAGCAGATGGCCGGGATCGTGCTGATGAACACCGCCGTGCATCAACCGGCCGGGTCGCCTGCCCCGCGGTTGATCCGACTGGTTCGCACCGGCGGGATCTTGCAGAAAGTGTGTGTCTCCACACCGGGCTTCGTACGCGGGACGATGGTCCTCACCCGTCCTCGAGTCGGCCGACCGATCCGCCGGGCCTATGAAGCACCCTATCGAACTGCCGATCGCCGAACGGCCATCGGCGCCTTCGTCGAGGACATTCCGCTCAGCGACGACCACCCCAGCCGCCCGGCACTGGACGAGGTCGCTGCCGGACTCTCCGATCTTGCCGGGATTCCTGCGTTGCTGCTGTGGGGACCATCCGACCCGGTCTTCTCCGATCTCTACCTCAACGACCTCGCCGCCCGGCTACCCGGGGCGGAGATCCACCGCTTCGAAGGTGCCGGCCACCTCCTGCCCGAAGATGCAGACGTGGCATCGGCGGTATACGCCTGGTGGGACGGGTTCGATCGACCGGCTCAACCCGTGGCACCCGTCCCCGAACGCGCCCCGATGTGGGCCGCACTGGACCGAATGGCCGAAAACACCGAGGTGGCCATGGTCGAGATGGGGCCGACCGGCACCCAGATCACCTTCGCTCAACTCCACGCCGAAGTCGGGCGGGTAGCGGCCGGGTTGGTCGAATTGGGCGTGGCCAAGGGCGATCGGGTCGCCTTGCTGGTGCCACCGGGCATCGACCTGGCCGTGTGTGTCTTCGCCTGCTGGCGCATCGGGGCGGTGGTCGTCATCGCCGACGCCGGACTGGGGGCGCGGGGGATGAGCCGGGCCTTAACCAGCGCCGACCCGGCCTACCTGATCGGGATCCCCCGGGCGCTGGCTGCCGCCCGGACACTGCGCTGGCCCGGCGTTCGTATTTCGAGCACCAATGTCCCCCAACCCTTGGCGGGCCTCCTCGATGTGAAGAGCACGCTCGGTGAGCTGCGCCGAAGCGGCGAAGGACGACCCCTGCCTCCACCCCCTGCCTCCTTCGACGTAGCCGGGATCGGATTCACCTCCGGGGCGACCGGACCGGCCAAAGGCGTCATCTATCGCCACCACCAGATGGAGGCGCAGCGCGATGCCCTCGTCGACCTCTACGGCATCTCGAGCAGCGACCGTCTGGTGGCCGCCTTCGGGCCCTTTGCCCTGTTCGGCCCGATCATGGGCATCCCCTCGGTGGTCCCCGATGCTGAGGTGACCGCCCCCGGCAGCCTCACCGCCCGGGCGCTGGCCGAAGCAGCACAAGCCGTTCAAGCCACGCTGGTGTTCGCCTCTCCTGCCGCCCTCGCCAACGCGGCGAAGACGGCAAGTGGCATGTCACCCGGGCACAGAGCGGCCCTGCAGGACGTGCGGCTGGTGATGTCGGCAGGCGCCCCCGTGCCGGTGGGGGTCTTGCGGTCCACCGTCGACCTGATGCCCCATGCCGAAGCCCACACCCCGTACGGGATGACCGAAGTCCTGCCGGTGGCCGACATCAGCCTCACGGAGATCGTGGCCATCGGGCCCGGCAACGGAGTCTGTGTCGGGGATCCGGTACCGGGCGCCGAAGTGGCGATCAGCCCGCTCGACCCAGCCGGCGGGGCCTCTGGTGCCCTGACCGGGGAGAGCGGGGTCGTCGGCGAAGTCTGTATCCGTGCCCCGCACACGCGAGACGGCTACGACAAGCTGTGGGCGACCGATCAGGCAGCTTCCCTGCCCTACGGCTGGCACCGCAGCGGCGACGTCGGCCACCTCGACGAGGCCGGGCGGCTCTGGATCGAAGGGCGGATGGGCGACATTGTCACCACACCTCACGGTCCGGTGACCCCGGTCGGGATCGAACACGCCATCTCGACCCTCCCCGACGTCTCCGACGCGGCGGCGGTCGGGGTCGGTCCCCCCGGAACCCAGCAGCTGGTCGTGGTGGTAGTCCCGGCCGGGCACATACGGCACCCCGACCTGGCCGACGAGGCCCTGGCCGACCGGGTGCGGGCCCGGGCCGGGGGAGAGGTCGCGGCGGTCCTGATGGCCCCGTCGTTGCCCGTCGACAAACGGCACAACTCAAAAATCGACCGGCCCAGGATCGCCCGGTGGGCCGAAGAGGTCCTGGCGGGCGGCCGGATGGGGCAGCTATGAAAGTCCTCGTGACCGGAGCGACCAGCCTGCTGGGCCGGGCCGCGGTGACCCGCCTGCAAGAACGAGGCGACGAGGTCACCGTCTTCCAGCGGAAACCCAGCGGCCTTGTGGTAACCGAGCACCTGGGTGACATTGCCGATCGTGCCGGGTTGGCCGCGGCCGTGCAGGGGTGCGAGGCGGTCGTCCACCTGGCCGCCCGGGCGGCGGCGACCGGAGCGTGGGAAGCGTTCGAGGCAACCAACGTGGGGGGGACGAAGAATC
>JAHEDM010000233.1 GCA_024641205.1 Actinomycetes bacterium | reverse complement strand
TTGATGAAGACCTGCGTCTTGTGCTTCAGCCGTCGGAAGGCCTTCGAATGCAAGATTCGATCCCGGTCCCGCTCAAAAGCGGTGCGATACGGGTCGGGTTCTTCGTCGTGCTCTCGGCCTCTGGTCTCGGCAGAGAGGGTGGCAGCAGGAGAAAGCAGATCGCGTTCCTCCCGCTCCCGCACCTCCCGGGTCCGACGCTTCATGGAAGTCATGACGCAAAGGTTAGAGCCTCACCAACTCCGACCTCCTGCTTCCTTGCCCCCCTACCCCGGCGGCTTTGACGCTGCGGTCCTTTCCTCCCAGAGGGGTGACTGTTCCAGGCAAGCGCTTGTTACGGAATCCGCAGGGGGCGCTCAGCCGCCTCCATCACCTAAACAATCCGCTCACGAATCCGTGAGCTCAAGTAGTCCATCGACGCAACCACGATGGCGATGGCCAGCATGTTCACCGACGCCGCCGAGTAGTTCAGTAAGCGGATGTTCTGCTGCAGCAGGAACCCGATACCGCCACCGCCGGCGAACCCGATGATGGTCGACATACGCACGTTGATGTCCCACCGGTACAGCGTGAAGGAGATATACGGAGGAACTATTTGGGGTATCACTGCGTAGACGATGGTCTGGATTCTGGTCGCTCCCGACGCCTTCACGGCCTCGATGGGACCGGACTGGATGCTCTCTACCTGCTCCGAGTAGAGCTTGGCCAAGGCGGCGACCGTGTGCAGCGCCAATGCCAGCGACCCGGCAAACGGCCCGATGCCGACCCACACCACGAACACGATCACCATGACCAGCGGCTCGATCGACCTGATGGCATTGAAAATGGTTCGGGCGATGTAGTAGATGGATAATCCGATTGCGACCTGCTCCTTCTGGTAGGCCCGTATCGCCAGAGCCAGGCCGATGGCGGCTCCGACCGCCGCCGGCACCCAGTAGATCTTCATGGGATCAGTGATTTGATACAACCATCCGATCCCCATCCCGATGAGGACGGCCAAGACGGCCCCGGCCGCGGCTGCGAGCGGGATACGGAACACCTTGATGAATCCGGCCGGGAGGTGGCCTCTCATCCACATGCCCAGTTTGCCTGCCAGATTCATGAGCACTCCGGCGGTCGCCAAGGCAGTGAGGAGGGTGATGATCGCGTTGAGGATGTCCCCGAGGCTGGCCACGAACGACCCGAGGAAATCGAACGTCGAGAGTCGAGGGGCGAGCCAGTCGCCTACCGTCACCATCAGGCTGGCAAGCAAAAAGAGCACGACAATCCCACCTACCGAAGCGATGAGGATGACCACGGCCCGCCCGCTGCGCTCCATCGGTGTAGGAGGCTCTTCCTCAACCGGCGGAAGTGCCCAGCGGAACGCCAGGACCATGAGGAACGGAATTACCACCAGACCCAGAATCACCAAGAAGACCGAGTCGGTCAGCTGCTCGCTTATGGTTCGGGCCCATCCGGCTGCCAGTATGCCGAGCCCGACGCCGACCGGCATGGCGAGAAGCTGAAGGGCAAGCTTGGTCATCGGCACGCTGATATCCCGCATCAAGTTGCGAGCGGCCATGAAGCTGAGCGGCACGGCTATGACCGTTCCGAGGGTAGTGGCCAGAAAAGCCAGGAAGACCGTCTCAATGATGCGGTCCCATGTGTCGGTTGTTGACTTGGAAATTCGCGGTGACCTGACCGTGGAAACAACTCCTGCGTCGCTCGTTACCTCCACCTGGACTGGTTTGAAGATCGTGCCGATGTTCTCCCGGGTGATGGCCCGGATGGTCTGGGGTTGATCGCTTTCGCGCTCCCGAGTGTTGACGACGAGTTCGAAATCCCCGTTACCATCGACTTGGAACTCGGCCAGCCGCAATTCGAGATCGCCGGATGGCGGTATCTGAACGAGCGTGCCCCGAGCGTTGGCAGAGAAATTGGCGCCCCGGACGGTGATCTTGCCTCCCGGTTCGACGCAGGCCGGTTCAACGGTGATATGTCGAGCATTCTCGTCTACCCCATCGGCGTTGAATCCTCCAGCCGGGCAGGGCATCGCAAAGGCGGTGTCCGTAGGCGTTTCCACGCGCTCGTAGCTGAGAAGGTCGGGTCGGGCGAGGGCTCGCAGCACGCGCACCAATTGTGTTTGGCGAGTCTCCGACCGGATCTCGTCGAGGTTGACATCAGTGACTGCGAACCCGTACGCGTAGACGATGACACCAAATACCATCGCCAGGATAAAGAAGATGGTCCGCTTGAAGCCACGCTTTGGCTTGAGGGGCATCGCATCGAGCGGCGATTGCTGCGAGGTGTTATTGCCATCAGCCAACGCGCTCAGCCTCCTGCCCGTAGATCTCCTTGAATTTGTCGTCGTCGATTTCGGAGGGTGGTCCCTGGAACACCAGCTTGCCTTCATTGAGGGCGATAGCTCGATCGGCATACCGATGGACCAGGTCGAGGAAGTGCAGCGAACACAGGACGGTCACATCGTCCTCGCGGTTGATTGTTTCGAGATACTGCATGATGCTGTGGGCCAGAACGGGGTCGAGGCTCGCCACCGGCTCATCCGCCAGAATCATCTCAGGGTCCTGCATGAGAGCCCGGGCGACGCCAACCCGTTGTTGTTGACCGCCGCTCAGTTCGTCGGCACGCTGGGCCGCCTTTTCTTGGAGTCCAACTCTCGCCAACTGACGGTATGCCTTACTGACCTCCTCCTTTGGGAACCGGTTGATGAGGCTCAGCGCCGGATTGACATATCCGAGGCTGCCCTGGAGAACATTGGTGAGCACCTTGGAACGGTGAACCAGATTGAAATGCTGGAACACCATGCCGATCCTGCGTCGAATTCGACGCATCTCCTCCTGGGACGCCTTGGTGACGTCGACTCCGTTCCAGGTGATGCGCCCGTCGGTCGGTTCGATCAGCCGATTGATGCACCGCAGCAGGGTTGACTTGCCGGAACCGCTCAGCCCGATCACCGCCAGGAACTGGCCGTCGGGAACCTCGAAACTGACGTCGTCGAGGGCCAAGGTTCCCCCTTCGTAGATCTTGGTGAGGTGTTCGACCTTCAGCATGCCCCGCTAGCCCATCCTTTCTGTCCCCAGAGAGAACCTCTCGCGAACCGGGCAGGGGATCCAATCCCCTGCCCGGTTCCGTTTCCTCATGGAGAGGCCGTTTCCTAGCCCTCTAACTCGTAGTTGAGCAAATCGACGATCTTGCGAAGACTGTCGTATTCAGAGTCGGTGGCCGGATCAATGCTGGTCCAGCCGTAGAAGTCCTGATTGCCGATCGACTGGTTCCACGCACAGTTGTCGTCGGTGTCACACTCAGCCGCGAAGGCCACCAGCGCTTCTTCGATCTGGGCCCGGACGTCGGCCGGGAATTCGGGTCCGAACGACAGCGTGTCGTTGGGGATCTCGGGCGAGATGGTCAGGATCTTCACCTTCTGGATGATGTCCGGTGCGTCGGTGCGGGCGCTGGCCCGGGCGTCGAGCACTCGCCATTGAGCATCTTCGGGACCGCACAACAGCTTCGACCCGTCTTCATTCGGGGCGCAGCTGTCGATGATGTCATCCGGGATTTCCGGTTCGTCACCGACCGCCCAGTCGAAGTCGGGTGTCAGCGGTGGGCTGAAGAAGGTGGTGGCGAAGTCGGCTTCACCGCGATAGACGGCCAGGGCCGCTTGCGGGTGTCCGCCGGCTTCGACCTGCTCACCTGGCGTGACGCCTGCCTCGGCGAACATCAAGCTCGGGACCATGAAACCGGAGGTCGATCCGGTGTCCGGGAACGCCCAGGTCAAGCCCTCGAGGTCCTCGATCGATTCGATGTCACTGTCGCTGGGGACCAGGATCTGGGCCCAGTAGACCGACCATCCGAAGCGGACGGCCTTGAACGATACATCCACGCCACATCGGTTGCTGGCCAGTACGTAACCGAGACCCGGGATGAATCCCATCGTGTTGTCCGGTGATGCGCACATTTCTTCAATGGTGGCCGCGTAGGACGTCGGTATGGAAACTTCGAAGTTGAGGCCGGTGGCGTCTTCGAGAGCCGCCTTCATGATGTCACCACCGGTGGTGATGACTTCCGCCTCGACCGAAGGCACGAACAGCACCTTGACCGGGTTCTCGGCGGAACCGACTTCCGCCATTGGCTCTTCCGTAGTTGTCGTTGCCTCTGTTGTGGTTGTCGTTGCTGCCGTGGTTCCGGGTGCTGCTGTGGTGGTGGTCTCGTCGGCTTCGCCCGCACACGCGGCAGCGATCAGACCCAGTACCAACAGGAGCACCAATATCTTGGTGAACTTCATTCGAACGTACTCCTCCCGTACAATTTCTGGTGCGGCTACTGCCGCGCCTCAAAGGGTAGTACGCGTGGGCCGCCCTCTCCCAGTTTGAACCTAAACCCGAAGGCGCGTCTGGTCGTTACTTCGCCATTGCGTGGGCGGTAGCGAACTCCACGAAGTCCTTCCAGGTGCCAATGTCGCGGACACCCTCGATCGGAT
>JAHEDM010000232.1 GCA_024641205.1 Actinomycetes bacterium | reverse complement strand
CTCGGCCTCGAATGATCTCAAGAGATACTTCATCAGATGGGAGACAGCAATGAACCTCGATAACGATGCTCGGTCCGCAGGAGAAGAGCCGACAGAGCTTCCTTCCGGACAAGAGTCGGAGGCACCCACCCCCAACCCCGACGAACCCGTCGCACTGGAATCGGATCTTCAGGCCGGGGATACTGATTCGTACCGGACGCCTCTGGTCGACCCGTCTACGCAGAACTTGTCGGCGTCCGTGCCATGGCCGGCCGGTCCGATCTCTCCTCCCGATCCAGTGAAAGAGGTAGAGGCCACTCCGGGCCCCGGCCAGACCGACCGGCCGCGCGGCCGGGTGATGATTCCCATGGTGTCGGCTTTCATGGGAGCGGTCCTGGCGCTTGGTGCCGTCGCCGGCTTCGGCGGATTCAGTGCCTCGGGTGAGCAAGCGACGACAACCACTGTCGCCGGCCAGTCCTCCCAGACACTGGCTTCTTCAGCGGAAGGCACCACCATGCTGCAGCTTCGACAGGCCAACGTCGACGCCGTCGCCGTCGGCGAAGTGGTGATCCCGTCCATCGTCAGCGTGCAAATAGGACAAGACGGTCCGACCGGATTCTCTGAGCTCGGATCGGGATCGGGTGTCGTCTTCGACACAGAAGGCCACATCATCACCAACGACCATGTGGTTTCCGGTGGCTCGGCGTATCAGGTCGTGTTCGCCGACGGGCGCGTGTATGAGGCCACGCTGGTGGGGACCGATTCGGTAACCGACCTGGCGGTCCTCGAGATAAGCGCCGACAATCTGGTGCCGATTGAGTTCGGTACCTCGGACAATCTCTCGGTCGGCGACCCTACGGTCGCGGTCGGGAACCCGCTCGGGCTGGAGGGTGGTCCTTCGCTGACGGTGGGCGTCCTCTCGGCTTTCGACCGCCAGGTCCAGACCAGCGCCCGTGACGTTCTCTACGGGATGCTGCAGACCGATGCTCCGATTACCCAGGGCTCCAGCGGCGGCGCTCTGGTCGACGAGACCGGTCGGCTGATCGGTATCACCACGGCCGTCGGAGTCTCCCAGATCGGCGTTGAAGGGATCGGCTTTGCGACCCCGGTCGAGATCGTCGAGAGAGTCGTGACCGAGCTTATCGCCAACGGCAAAGCCGGCTCTGCCTTCCTCGGCATCGTCGGTGGAACGTCTTTCGACACGGCCGTCGACGGGGCCCAGATTCCGGTCGGGGTGGAGATTTCAGAGGTCGATCCGGCGGGTGCTGCGGCGACTGTCGGGTTACAGGCTGCCGACGTCATCACCTCGTTCGAGGGTCAAGACGTGCAGACCATCCAAGACCTGATTGTGTTGCTCCGCCGCTCACACGTAGGTGACAAGGTGGAGTTGGTGATCGAGAGATCCGGCTCTGTCCAATCCGTCGACGTTGTGCTGGGCGAGGGATAGAACAGCTACCAGCTACCAGCTCGCTTCGCTCCCAGCTTCCAGCCGGATCAGGGGTAAGCCGCTGGTTGCTGGTTGCTGGTTGCTGGTTGCTGGTTGCTGGTTCTCACCCCAACCCCAGGCGGGCGGTCTTGCGCCGGATGAACGCCTCGGCCCTGGACAATCGGGCCAGGGCCCACCCGCCCAGCCAGGCCGACAGGATGCCAATGACGATGCCTCCCAGAACGTCGGTCGGGAACCACAATCCGGCCATGATCCGCCCGACACCGAGGCCGATTCCGAGGCCGAGCACCAGCGTCCCCAAATCGCGTCGAACCGTGGAAAGAACGACTCCCAACGCCACGACCGTTGCCACCGGATGGGCCGGAAACGATGAGTTGATCGGCTCATAGAACAGCACGGTCACATCGGGGAGTTGTTCGAAAGGACGGGGGCGTCCGAAACCGATATTGACGAGGGCAACGGCCAGCTGACAGATCCCCAGGGTCACCAATCCGTTGAGAGCGGCGTGCTGAAACCTCCTGGTTTCGTCTTCTCCTCGCCCGGCGAACCACAGCCACGCAACTGCCAGAGTGGCGACGAACGGGATCAGGTAGTCGCTGATGGCCAGACGGATCAGCCCGTCGAAGACGTCCGACCGGCCCGTCAGGTCGTTGAGCCAACGGAACACGGCCTCGTCGGCGCTCATCGTTTGTCACCCAAGGTTATAGCCGTGAGTATCCGCCGGTCCTGGTCGGGTTGGCTCTCTTCGATGACGTTCGAATGCCGGATCCGGCCGACCGCTTTGGAGAAGCACACCGCGCCAATCCAGGCCAGCGAAACCCACAGAGCCTGCCAGTGGCCGGAAAGACCACCTGCCGTGTCGTTGATGTTGCGCGCTCCGGTGAGCGACTCGAGGGGGGCGGTGCCCCATGTGGCGACGCCATTGACCGGGTCGGGGGGACCCCACGGGCCGGCTACCCAGAGCGGGATCAAGTAGAAGAAGGCCATCCCACCGACCAACAGCATGACGCCGAGCAGCGTGGTCGGCCGGCGGCGTCGCAGCAGCCACAGCCGGCGCCGGCCCGAACGGGCCGCCGCCATCTGCACGATTCCCAGACAGGCGAGGAAGGCCATGAGGAGGTACTGCCAGCTGAACATGGCAAGCACGGTGAGTCGGTCCACACTGATGCCCTTCGAGTCAAAGCCTACGCCGGAAGCTTCTGTGGTGTCGTGAGGTGACCCTCACCGTGCCCGCCCCCGTACGTGCCCTGGGAATGAGCGGCGCCTCCTGCCAGAATCACATCCATGAGCGAATCTGCCCCAACCACGAAGAACGAGCCACGCCTCACCGAAGGCGACGGAGGCCACGACCGGTTCGCTCACTACGTGAGTAAGTCGGACATCGTGCGCAGCAACGTCGAAGGCGTACCTGTCGTCGCCTTGTGTGGCAAGAAATGGATTCCCAACCGGGATCCAAGTCGTTATCCGGTCTGTCCCACGTGCAAAGAGCTCATGGCTCGCCTCAAAGGCGCAGGCAACAACTGATCAGCCCTTCTCGGGCGCAGGTTCTCGCGCCCGATCCAGAATGAACTGGTATTGCTCCTTGGTCACCGGCTGGACCGATAGCCGGGAACGGTTGAGCAACACCATGTCGGCCAGTTCCCCGTAAGAACGCAATTCGGGGAGCGACACCAGTCGCGGCAGCTTCTCAACGAATCTCACGTCGACCATGATCCAGCGGGGATTGTCCTGGTCCGAGGTGGGGTCGTAATACTTGGCGTCGGGATCGAACTGCGTGTGGTCGGGGTACGGACGGCCGGCGATCTCGGCAACGCCGACCACCCCGGGCGGCTTGGCGTTCGAATGGTAGAACAAGACCCGGTCGCCGACCTTCATCTGGTCACGCATGAGATTGCGGGCCTGGTAGTTGCGGATGCCGTCCCAGTGTTCGGTGCCGTCTCGCTCCAGGTCGTCGATCGAGTAGTCGCCGGGTTCCGACTTCATCAGCCAGTACTGCATGGATGTATTGGTAGCACACCTGGGTTCGTCGAGCACACCGGAATCCCCGGGCGCTACGCTCGCTCCATGGAAGATCGGCAGGTTTCCATCTTCGAGGTCATTGCCTCACTCGAGGGGCCATGGAAACCTGCCGACCTCGCGGCGGTGAACGACGCCGTTGTGCGTGTCGCGCGGCTCGAAGGTGAGTTCCCCTGGCATCACCACAAGGAAGACGAACTTTTCCTCTGTTGGAACGGGGAATTTCGCATCGAGCTGGAGGATGCCGAGCCAGTAGTGCTGCGAGCCGGCGAGTTGTTCGTTGTCCCCGCCGGCCTCGAGCACCGGCCGGTCGCCGATCAGATCGCCCATGCCGTTCTCCTGGAGAAGCAGGAGACCCTCCAATACGGCAAGTGAGTTTTGGGATCCCGGCTCTGGTTCCAACCTCAGCCACGCGCCAAACCCCCGACTCGAGAGATGCGGCTGGAGGGGGAGAGGCCGTCTGCCGAGCCGGGGGGTTGGTGTTCTTGCGGCCTTCCTAGGCGGAGGTCCCCGTCCCGTTGACGTCGTCCTGCGGCCCGAAGAATCCGTGTGGTCCTCGCATCCCGTGACCGTGGAAACCGAATCGTTCACCGCCTTCGAACCTGAACCCGAATCCCGGCATATCACCGTTGATCATGGATTCGATCATCGCGTTTGCAGCCCCCCGGAGCTCGTCGGCCCGCTCTTGGGTCAGACGCTCGTTAGCGACCATCGTGTCGAGTTGCTCGTCGAGATCGGCCAGCGCGGCATCGATGACGACTTCGATTTCAACTCCCGCTTTCTTGGCGATATCGGCAACCGACGATCCCGCGGCCAGCTGTTCGTGCAATTGGTCGACGGTAAGGTTGAGTGCTTCTGCGATGGTGCTGAGGCTGAAACCGCCTCTGAATCCGAAACCGTTGAACCCACCCCGGCCGTGGAAGTGTTCCATGCCGAAGGGGCCCATGCCGATCGGGCCTTCGCCGTTCACCATGGCCGTGACCTGCTCTGCCAGAGCGGAGCGGACCTCGTCCGCCTCTTGCTCCGTGAGCCGGCCGTCCGCTA
>JAHEDM010000008.1 GCA_024641205.1 Actinomycetes bacterium | reverse complement strand
CGGGTGATAACACGTCGATGACGGTTGAGTTGATTAACACGATCGCGATGGATGAGGGGCAGCGGTTCGCGATTCGGGAGGGTGGCCGGACGGTTGGTGCCGGTACCGTCACCAAAATCATTACATAGTCACGAGTCACGAGTTCCGAGTCCCGAGGGGGGCTTGGGGCCTGGGCTCTCAACTCGAGACTCGAGACTCGAGACTGGAGACTGAGGAAGAAAATGGCAGACCAAGGACAGAAGATCCGCATCAGGCTCAAGGCCTACGACCACGAAGTGGTCGATGAGTCGGCGCGGAAGATCGCCGAGACGGTGGTGCGCACCCAGGCCAAGATCAAGGGCCCGGTGCCGCTTCCGACGGAGATCCACCGTTACTGCGTCATCCGTTCGCCCCATGTCGACAAGGACTCGCGGGAACACTTCGAGATGCGTATTCACAAGCGTCTCATCGACATACTCGAGCCGACTCCCAAGACAGTTGACTCGCTCATGCGTCTCGATCTCCCCGCCGGTGTAGAAGTGGAGATCAAGCTGTGAAGGCCATCCTCGGCGAGAAGCTCGGAATGACCCAGGTGTTCGATGACGAGGCCAGGGCTATCCCGGTAACGGTCATCAAGGCCGGTCCCTGCTTCGTGACACAGATCAAACGAAAGGAAGTCGATGGCTATTCGGCGATTCAAATCTCCTTTCGGGAGTTGCCGGCTCGCAAGGTGAACAAGCCCATGGCCGGCCATTATGCGGCCGCAGGCGTCGCCCCGAGCCGTCATCTGGTTGAGATCCGGGTCGACAATCCGGACGACTACAAGGTCGGTCAGGAAATCAACGTCGCAGACGTGCTTGTCAAAGGCGGGAAGGCCGATGTTGCCGGTATCTCCAAGGGGAAGGGCTTTCAGGGCGTCATAAAACGCCACAACTTCTCCGGGCAGGGAGCCAGCCATGGCGTGCACAAGGTGCACCGGGCCCCGGGCTCGATCGGCGCGTGCGCGACGCCGGCCAGGGTGTTCAAAGGCAAGAAGATGCCGGGGCGGATGGGCGGCGAGCGAGTGACGACCCTCAATGTCGAGATCGTAGATGTCGACGCCGAACGCGGGATCCTGATGCTGGGGGGATCTGTCCCCGGACCTTCCGGATCCGTCGTTCTCGTGCGAGAGGCGGTGAAGGCCAATGTCTGAAGCACCCCAGGCCGCTCTCTTTGCCAACGACGGCACACCGAAGGGCGATATCAAGCTCGATCCGGCCATTTTTGGGATCGAACCCAATATGGCCGTCCTCCATCAGGTCGTGACCGCGCAACAGGCCGCGGCCCGCTCCGGAACCGCCAGCACCAAGACCAGAAGTGAAGTTCGGGGTGGTGGCCGCAAACCGTGGCGTCAGAAGGGACTCGGTCGGGCCCGCCATGGGTCAATCCGATCCCCCCAATGGGTTGGCGGCGGCGTCGTGTTCGGTCCTCACCCGCGCGACTTCAGCCAGCGGACCCCCAAGAAAATGAAGAAGCTCGCCCTGCGCAGTGCGCTGTCGGCGAGGGCGTCTGAGGGCAGCATCAAGGTCGTTGAGACGCTCGATTGGGCGCAGCCCCAAACGAAAACCGCCAGTGCGTTGCTCGAGGCCGTCGGTGCCACCCGCAAAGCATTGATTGTGCTTGGACCAACGAATCGGGTTGCCGAGCGCTCGTTCCGCAACCTTCCGCATGTGGTCCTCACGCACTCGGGGCAGCTGTCGGCGTACGACGTGCTTTGGGCGGACACGGTGTTGTTCACCACAGACACGCTCGGATCGGTTGCACCGGGTTTCTACGACGTTTCTGAGAAGGATTTCGTGATGGAATCGGGCGCTGAAGAGCCCGATTCCGCTGTCGGCTCTTCGCCATCCGCCGACCGCCCGGAGGCAGAGTCTCCGGTTGCGGCGGAGGCGGTCGAGGCCGACCATGACTTCGAAGAGGAAGGGGAGAAGTCATGAAAGATCCACGTGATGTCATCCTTGCCCCGGTCGTTTCCGAGAAGTCATACGACTTGATCGAGGACTTGAACACCTACACCTTCGTGGTTGATCGGCGGGCCAACAAGACCGAGATCCGTCAGGCCGTCTCGCGGGTGTTCGATGTTGACGTTCTGAAGGTGAACACCATGAACCGCAAGGGCAAGCAGAAACGAACCGGATGGGTTGTGGGCAAACGCAGCGATACCAAGCGGGCGCTGGTCACCCTCGCCCCCGGTGACAAGATCGACATTTTTGGGGTTTAGGAAGAGATGAAGAAGGTTCAACCGTCTACGCGTTGTGGTGGCAACCAGCCGCCAGCCTCCAGCCGTCAGCCGCTGGTCGCTGGAAGCTGGTCGCTGGTCGCTGCGGCCGACGACAGGAGGCCGCAATGGCTGTAAGGAAACTCAAACCCACGTCGGCCGGCCGGCGATTCCAGACGGTTTCCGACTTCTCGGAAATCACCAAGAAGAAACCGGAAAAGAGCCTGATCGACAAGAAGAGCTCTACCGGCGGTCGCAACGTGCACGGTCGTATCACTTCCCGGCATCGCGGCGGGGGCCACAAGCAGCGCTATCGCATTGTCGACTTCCGCCGGACCAAGGATGGCATTCCCGCCAAGGTCGCTGCGATCGAATACGACCCGAATCGGAACGCCCGTTTGGCGCTTCTGCATTATGCCGATGGCGAAAAGGCGTATATCCTTGCTCCCCTCGGGATCAAGCCGGGAGCTGTTTTGGAGTCCGGTTCGGGTGCCGAGATACGACCCGGCAATGCCCTTCCTTTGCGAAACATCCCGGCCGGGACGACCGTCCATGCCATCGAGATGCGACCGGGTGGTGGCGCCAAGATGGCTCGTTCCGCCGGAGCCGCCGTTCAGTTGATGAGCAAGGAAGGAAACAAGGCGCTGCTTCGCTTGCCTTCCGGCGAGATGCGCAACGTCGAGCTCGACTGCCGCGCCACGGTCGGCGAGGTCGGCAATCCGGAGTCGGAATTGGTGAAGACGGGCAAGGCCGGACGATCCAGGTGGAAGGGCGTACGCCCCCAGACCAGGGGCGTAGCCATGAACCCGGTTGACCATCCGCTCGGTGGGGGAGAGGGTAAATCGTCCGGTGGCCGTCACCCGGTGAGCCCCTGGGGAAAACCGGAAGGCCGGACGAGAAAGAAGAATAAGCCAAGCGACAAGGATATTGTCCGGCGGCGATCGAAGAAGGGTCGGAGGTAGTCGATGGCTCGCAGTTTGAAAAAGGGACCCTTCATCGACGATCATCTCGTCAAGAAGGTCGATGAGCTCAACCGCAAGGGCGAGAAACGGGTCATCAAGACCTGGAGTCGGCGGTCGACGATCATCCCCGAGATGGTCGGGCACACCATCGCAGTGCACGATGGGCGCAAGCACGTCCCCGTGTACGTCACAGAATCAATGGTCGGTCACAAGCTCGGTGAGTTTGCGCCGACGAGAACCTTCCGCGGGCATGCGGGAGCTAGAGATAAGGCAGCGAGGCGAGGATGAAGGTTCGCGCGCACGCAAAACACATTCGACAGTCGCCCTACAAAGTGCGACGAGTGCTCGACCTGGTGCGGGGTCTTCCCGTCGAGGAAGCGCGCCACGTCTTGGCCTTCACCGATCGTCGGGCAGCCGATCCCGTCGCCAAGGTCCTGAATTCAGCCGTGGCAAACGCGGAGCACAACTTCGCGCTCGACTCAGACGAGCTCGTCGTTACCGAGGCGTTTGCCGACGAGGGTCCCACCCTGAAGCGGTGGAGACCTCGAGCCCGCGGCCGGGCGACGCGTATTCGCAAACGAACCTGCCACATCACCATTGTGGTATCCGAGGAGGATGAGGCGTAATGGGCCAGAAAGTACACCCGTACGTGTTCCGCCTTGGTGTGGTCACGGACTGGAAGTCACGTTGGTATAGCGACAAGGAATACACAGAGCTCGTCAACGAGGACTGGCAGATCCGCGACTACCTCAACGGTGAGTTGACCCGCGGGGCCGTCTCGCGAATCGAGATCGAACGGACCAGGGACAAGGTAGTTGTCGAGATACACACCGCTCGCCCGGGCGTTGTCATCGGACGCAAAGGTTCCGAGGCGGACCGATTGCGGGCCGGGCTGGAGAAGCTCTCCGGTCGGCGAGTGAAGCTCAATATCATTGAAGTGCGCGACCCTGAGACCGATGCTCAACTGCTGGCTCGCGGGATCGCCGACCAGCTCGAAAACCGTGTTTCATTTCGCCGCGCCATGAAACGGGCGGTTGCCACGGCCATGAAAGCCGGAGCGGAAGGTGTCCGGGTGGAATCAAACGGCCGCCTGGGGGGCTCCGACATGGGCCGGCGCGAGTGGTACCGCGAAGGCCGGGTGCCTCTGCATACGCTGCGGGCCGACATTGATTATGGGACGGCCACCGCCCGAACGACCGTTGGCGCCATCGGGATCAAGGTGTGGGTCTACAAGGGCGACGTGGTGACATCTCTCAAGGCAACTCGCGAGAAAGTGGCCGCCGAAGCTGCTCTGGCTTCTGGCGCTCCCGGCCGTGTTGCACCTGCCAAATCCAGGGCTGAACACGCTGTGGGTGGTGAGCGCGGCTCGAAGGTCATTGAAGCGGGAGGTGGCAAGCGCCTTATCGAAGCGGGGGGCGGCAAGCGGGACGGCAAACGCCTGATCGAGGCCGGAGGCGGCAAACGCATCGCTCCTGAGCTGGCGAAGAGCGATTACGAGGATGAGGTCGAGACCGCAGCGGTCGACGAACGCGTCGGCGCGGAGCCAGACTTCCTTGAGATGGAGGAAATGGTCGACGTCGAAACGTCTGTTTCCGCTTCCCTTGAAGAACCAGCCGACCAGTCCGACGTCGAGACTGCCGAATCGGTAGTTGAAGAAGCTGCAGTAGAAGTCGCCGTGGAAGAGCCCGCCCCCGAGATCATCGAGGCCGTGGTTGAAGATACAACGGCCAACGTGGGCGACGAAGGGCCTTCCGAGGATGTCGATTCTGACCCATCCGGTCGCGAGGACGGTGACGTCTGATGTTGATGCCCAAACGGACTAAGTATCGAAAGATGCATCGCGGTCGCAGGCGTGGCAACGCCAAGGGCGGCACCAAGGTCTCTTTTGGCGAGTACGGGATCAAGGCGCTCGAGGAAGCCTGGATCACAGCCCGTCAGATAGAGTCCGCTCGTGTCGCGATTACCAGGACCGTCAAGCGTGGCGGGAAGGTCTGGATAACGATCTTCCCCGACAAGCCGGTCACCCAGAAACCGGCTGAAACCCGGATGGGATCCGGAAAGGGCAACCCGGAGTTCTGGGTTGCGGTCGTCAAACCAGGCCGAGTGATGTTCGAGCTATCGGGAGTGCCGGAAGACCTGGCTCGGGAGGCAATGCGTCGTGCCGGCCACAAACTTCCCATCAAGACCAAATTTGTGATGCGGGAGGAGACGTGAAAGCCGACGACCTGAGGGAACTCACCGCACAAGAGCTGGCGGACCGGTTCGAGGAGTCCAAAGAGGAGCTTTTCAACCTGCGTTTTCAACTCGCCACGAACCAGCTGGACAACACTGCTCGAATCGGCGAGGTGCGCAAAGATATCGCCCGGCTCGCCACGGTGATCCGGGAACAAGAACTTGAAGCTTGGGCTGCGCAACAGCTCACGGAAAAGGAAGGTACGTGATGGTCGAGGAGCGTGCCACACGCAAGACGAGAGTCGGCGTGGTGGTTTCCGACGCCCGTGACAAGACGATCACCGTCGAGATCACGCAGTCGATGCGTCACCCGCGGTATGACAAAGTCGTACGGAGCAGGAAGCGATTTCACGTCCATGACGAAGCCAACGACGCCAAGCTGGGCGACACCGTTCGGATTGTCGAAACCCGGCCGCTCTCGAAGACGAAGCGGTGGCGGGTCGCCGAAATTGTGGAGCGTGCCAGATGATCCAGCAGGAGTCGCGACTCAAGGTTGCCGACAACAGTGGCGCTCGTGAGCTGTTGTGTATCCGCGTGTTGGGTGGATCTCGCCGACGCTACGCCGGTTTGGGCGATATCATCGTCGGCACCGTCAAAGACGCCATTCCCGGCGGCACCGTCAAGCGCGGTGAAGTCGTGAAAGCGGTCGTAGTGCGAACGGCTAAGGAGTACCGGCGTCAGGACGGCACCTATATCCGATTCGATGACAACGCATGCGTGATCATCGACCAAAACCAGCAGCCACGTGGCACCCGCATCTTTGGTCCCGTGGCGCGAGAACTGCGAGACAAGAAGTTCATGCGGATCGTCTCGCTTGCCCCGGAGGTCATCTGATGCGGTTGCGCGAAGGCGACAAAGTGAAGGTCATTACCGGCAAAGATGCCGGGAAAGAGTCGCGCGTTGTGCGGGTCATGCCGAAAACGGGCAAGCTGATCGTGGAAGGTGTCAACACGGCCAAGAAGCATCAGGCCCCCCGTGGCCAGACCATGCAGGGCGGGATCATCGACAAGGACATGCCGATCAATTCCTCCAACGTGATGATCGTCTGCTCCGATTGCGGGCCCACCCGGGTCGGGCACCGATTCGACACCGAGGGCGTCAAGCATCGCACGTGCGTGAAATGCGGAGGTGATCTGTGATACCTCGCCTCAAGGAGAAATACACCACCGAGGTTGCCCCAGCACTCAAAGCGGGCCTGAACCTCGACAATCCGATGCAGGTGCCTCGCATGGACAAAATCGTGGTGAACATGGGGATCGGCGAGGGGATCTCCGAGCCAAAACAGATTGAAGCCGCCATGGAAGAGCTGGCCATTATCACCGGTCAAAAGCCGCGTCTGAATCGGGCCAGGAAGTCGATCGCCAACTTCAAACTCCGGCAAGGGAACTCGGTTGGGGTGTCGGTGACGATGAGGGGCAACCGCATGTGGGAGTTCTTCGACCGCCTGGTTGCCGTGGCCATACCCCGTGTGCGCGACTTCCGGGGCCTCAATCCGAAGTCGTTCGACGGTCGCGGCAACTACAGCTTCGGCGTTACCGAACAATTGATTTTTCCGGAGATCGATTACGACAAGGTCACCGCGGTGCGGGGGATGGACATAACCATCTGCACGACGGCCGACTCCGACGAGCACGCCAAGGCGCTGCTCGAGGCTTTCGGTTTTCCGTTCCGCAGAACTGAAACCAGGGCGTGAAACGAGGGTTGGTATGGCAAAGAAGAGTTTGATAGCGAAGTCACAACGAAAGCCGAAATTTCAGGTGCGCGCGTACAACCGTTGCAAGCGCTGTGGTCGGTCGCGTGCCTACCTTCGCAAGTTCGGTATGTGCCGCATTTGCGTGCGGGAATTGGCTTCTCGCGGTGAGCTTCCCGGGATCAGAAAGGCGTCCTGGTAATGAACACTGATCCCATCGCGGACATGTTGACGAGGATTCGCAACGGCAATCAGGCCGTGAAGCGGACCGTTTCTATGCCCTCGTCGAAAGTAAAAGCAGAAGTCGCCAAGATCCTTGCTGCGGAAGGTTTCATCGAGGGTTTTGAGGTCAAGCCAAAAGGCCCTGCCCATGAGTTGACCGTCAAGATGAAGTATGCGCCGGGACGGACCCGGGTCATCCAGGGCATCCGCCGGGTGTCGTCCCCAGGGCACCGTGTCTATCGCGGCGCTTCGGACCTGCCGCGCTCCCAAGGCGGACTCGGGGTCATCGTTGTCTCGACGTCACAAGGTCTTCTGCCCGACCGTGAAGCCCGGCGGCGCCGCCTTGGCGGCGAGATCATCTGCGAGGTGTGGTGACATGAGTCGTATCGGCAAGAGTCCTGTTCCGATCCTGCCGGGGGTCGACATCAAAGTGGCCGGGCAGGGTGTCACGGTCAAGGGTCCGAAGGGCACCCTCGAGCGCACGTTTCACGACCGAGTCACCATCGTCGTTGAGGACGGTGTCGCTCGCGTGGAACGTAGCGGCGACGACGGGGAGACGCGCGCTCTGCACGGACTGTCGCGGGCTTTGCTCGCCAACATGGTCGAAGGCGTTGCGGAAGGTTTTCGCAAGGAGCTCAGCATTGTTGGCGTCGGCTACCGGGCGTCGCTCAAAGGTAACAACCTCGAACTGCTGGTTGGGTTCAGCCACCCGGTGGACATTGTTGCACCCGAAGGCATCACGTTTGAGGTTCCCGATCAAACTCGCATCATCGTAAGCGGGATCGACAAGGAACTGGTCGGTCAGGTGGCCGCCAATATCAGGCGAGTCCGGCCGCCCGAGCCCTACAAAGGCAAGGGAATTCGCTACGTGGACGAGTACGTACGGCGCAAGGCAGGAAAGGCAGGGGTGGCCAGATGAAGGGGTCACGCACACAAGCCCGGCGTCGCCGACACGTCCGGGTTCGCAAGAAGCTATACGGAACTCAGGCCCGTCCTCGCTTGGCGGTGTTCCGCAGCAATCGGTACATCTCTGCGCAGATCATCGACGACGATGCGGGTCACACGTTGGCGGCGGCTTCATCTCAGGAAGCGGCCATGCGCGGCAAGACCCTCACCGTTGCAACGGCAACTGAGGTGGGGAAGCTGCTCGGCGAGCGGGCACGGGCTGCCGGGGTCTCTGAAGTGGTATTCGATCGGGGCGGATACCCGTTCCATGGCCGGGTGAAGGCGCTGGCGGAGTCGGCCCGTGAATCCGGTCTGAAGTTTTAGGAGTTATCGATGGCCGAGATGCAACAACTGGATGAACGAGTCGTACAAATCAACCGGGTGGCCAAGGTGGTCAAGGGTGGCCGCAGGTTCTCGTTCACGGCGTTGGTCGTCGTCGGCGACGGTCGGGGCAACGTAGGGATCGGGTACGGCAAAGCGAAAGAGGTGCCGGCCGCGATTCAGAAGGGAATGGAAGCCGCCCGCAAGGCAATGGCGCCGGTTCCCATGGCCGGGACCACACTGATCCACGAAGTGATCGGAATCCACGGGGCTTCCCGGGTGCTTATGAAGCCCGCCGCCCCTGGTACCGGGGTCATCGCCGGCGGGGCCGTACGGCAGATCCTCGAAGCTGCGGGCGTCCGTGATGCTCTGGCGAAATCGCTCGGATCGCCCACCCATCTCAACGTGGCGCGAGCAACGATGCAGGGATTGATGGCTCAGCGGCGTCCTGAGGATGTTGCCAAGCTGCGGGGCAAGCGCCCCGAAGAAGTAACCCCACCCGGCCTGCTGGCTGCCTACCGCTCCACGGAGTTGTTGCGTACCCAGGTCGGCGAAGAGAGATAGCCATGGTTGATAAACACATCACCGTGACACTCATCAAGAGCACGATCGGTCAGAAACCCAAGACCCGAGCGACCGTACGCAGCCTTGGTTTGCGCCGCATGCAGCAGACTGTCGAGCACCAGGACACGCCAGATATTCGGGGAATGCTCCACGCAGTGGCGCATCTGGTGAAGGTGGAAGAGAAGAAGTAGCCAATCACCAGTAGCCAGTTGCCGGCAAAACCTGACGACTGGGAACTGGAAACTGGGAACTGGAAACTGAGGAACGAAATGGCCGATCAAGAGAAAACCAACAAGCTGCAGCTGCATCACCTCAAACCGGCTCCCGGATCGAAGAAAGCCAAGATCCGGGTCGGGCGTGGCGAGGGTGGGAAGCGCGGCAAGACTGCCGGGCGTGGCACTAAGGGCTTGAACGCTCGCAGCAAACTCCGTCCCGGGTTCGAAGGTGGTCAAACGCCTCTGGCGCGCCGCGTGCCAAAATTGCGTGGATTCACCAATCCCAACAAGGAGTATTTCGCCGTAGTCAATGTCGATCGGCTCAACGAATTCAGGGCATCGTCGACCGTCACGCCCGATGTCCTGCGAGACCGAGGCCTGGTCAAGAAGCGGGGTCGCGTCAAGGTGCTCGCCGAGGGCAACCTCAGCAAGTCTCTCACCGTTCAGGCGCATGCCTTTAGCAAGGAGGCTATCGCCAAGATCGAAGCGGCCGGAGGCACGGCGGAGGTCATCAAATAGCAACTAGTTGGTAGCTGGTAGTTAGTAATTGGCAGCCAGAGTGGGTAGGTTCGAGGACTGACGATTAGCGATCGATAGCCGGAATCAAGAACGGGAAACGAAGAACGAGAAACGAAGAACTAGGAACCAATAACTTCTCATGCTTTCTATCTACCGCTACATGTTCAAGATCCCGGACCTTCGTCGGAAGATCCTGTTTACGCTGGCCATGTTTGCCGTCTACCGGCTCGGTACCGCCATCCCGGTTCCCGGCGTAGACCTGAATCAGGTCCAGGAACTGGCCGCACAGCAGGAATCTGCCGGCATCGTTGGTCTTCTCAACCTGTTTTCCGGTGGGGCGCTCGAGAGGTTCTCTGTGTTCAGCCTCGGGATCATGCCGTACATCACCTCGAGCATCATCATGCAATTGCTGGCGGTGGTCATCCCCCGGCTTCAGCGATTGCAGGATGAGGGGGAATCCGGCCGAAAAACCATCACCCAGTGGACCCGCTACCTCACCGTGGTGTTGGCTCTCCTGCAGTCGACGGGTATCACGTACCTGTTCAGCCGCGGCTCCCTGACGGGTGGGATTCTGCTCATCGCCCCGGAGGATTACACGACTGCCCGGGTAGCGCTCATTGTCCTGACGATGACTGCCGGTACGGCTTTTATCATGTGGATCGGTGAGCTGATCACCCAGCGGGGCGTCGGGAACGGCATGTCACTGGTCATCTTTGTCTCGATTGTGAGTCAGCTCCCATCGAGCTTCGCGCTGATCTATGCCGGAACGATCACGGCCGGCCGGCCGGGCGCTGTGCTCATCTTCTTGGTCTTCATTGTGATGTTCCTGGCGATGATCGCCGGCATTATCTTCGTAGAACAGGGCCAGAGAAGGATTCCGATACAGTTCGCAAAGCGGGTGCGCGGGCGAAGGGTCATGGGAGGGCAGAGCACGTATATCCCGCTGAAAGTCAACACGGCCGGGGTGATCCCGGTGATCTTTGCCACCAGCATGATGTACTTCCCGGTGCTGATTGCTACCGCCATCCCGTCCGATGGAGGCGGTTTCATGACGAGTGTCAGAAACTGGATCGACATCAACATCGGCAACAGCCAGGGCGTCAGCACGTTCTACATCTTCCTGCTGTTCGCCTTGATCATCTTCTTCACGTACTTCTATACGGCCATCCAGTTCGACCCGGTCCGTCAAGCGGAGATGATCCAGCGTCAGGGCGGGTTCGTGCCCGGTGTGCGTCCCGGTAGCCAGACGGCCCGATACCTCGAGCACATCCTCAATCGCATCACCCTGCCCGGCTCCTTGTTCTTGGGAATAGTTGCCATCCTGCCCTCCGTTGCTGGGGCCATCTGGAACGTCAGTGTTGGCTTCGGAGGGGTTTCGATTCTGATTGTCGTTGGCGTGGCACTCGAAACAATGAAGCAGATCGAGAGCCAGTTGACCATGCGAAACTACGAAGGATTCCTGACGTGAGCTGCGCTCTCGTGAAAGCAGCCAGCAGGCAGCAGCCAACGACCAGCGAATTTCGTCTGGCTCGCAGCTGGTAGCTGGTAGCTGGAAGCTCTGATGAGACTCATCTTTCTTGGACCGCCGGGAGCGGGCAAAGGCACGCAGGCTCATCGTGTCGCTGAGGGCTTGGGTATCCCGCACATCTCCACTGGAGACATGTTGCGTGCGAACATTGCCTCAGGCACGGCTCTCGGCCGCGAAGCGGCAACGCGCATGAACGCAGGCGAGCTTGTTCCGGACGCCCTCGTCATCTCCATGCTCGCAGAGCGTATTACCGCCGCAGATGCTGCCGCTGGATTCATCCTGGACGGTTTTCCGCGCAATCTTGCTCAAGCCCTGGCCCTCGAAACCTCGTCGGTAGGCACAATCGATCGGGTCGTGCTGTTCATCGTGGACGAAGATGAGATCGTCCGTCGCATCGACGGCCGCCGTGGCTGCAACCAGGGCCATACGTACCACCTGGATGACCACCCTCCGAGCCAACCCGGGGTTTGTGATGTGGATGGCGAACCGCTCGTGCAGCGGCCCGATGATTCTGAGGTAGTGATCCGAAACCGTCTGAAGGTATACCGCCGGGAAACGGAACCCTTGATTGACTTCTATGACGAGCGTGGCCTGATCCTCGAGATCAAGGCCCTCGGTCCGGTTCAGCACATCACGCGACAGATTCTGGACGCCGTGCGCGCATGATCACGATCAAGAGCCGCAAGGAGTTCGAGAAGATGGCTGTTGCCGGCCAAACGGTGGCTGTGGTCCTGGCAACGGTGAAGGAAGCAGCAGTGCCCGGTGTGTCGTTGAAGGAACTGGATGCCATTGCTGCCGAAGTGATCCGGTCTCAGGGGTGTACCCCTTCGTTTCTGGGCTATCACGGTTATCCGGCCAACATCTGTACCTCGCCCAATAATGTGATTGTGCATGGCATTCCGTCCGACCGCCGGCTGGTTGAGGGGGATGTTCTTTCGGTCGACGCGGGTGCCATCTTCGAGGGCTTCCACGGCGATGCAGCGATAACGTTTCCGATCGGGGAAGTAGCGCCCGAGGTCCAATTGCTCATCGACACTACGGAGCGGGCCCTGAAAGTCGGCATTGCTCATGTGATAGCAGGCGCCCGATTGGGCGATATCGGCCATGCCGTTGAGAGCGAGGCGCACCGGCAGGGATTTGGCGTGGTGCGGGAATATGTCGGGCACGGAATCGGTAGACAGATGCATGAAGACCCCCAGGTGCCCAACTACGGAAAGCCGGGAACGGGAACCAAGCTCAGGAAAGGGATGGCCATCTGTATCGAGCCGATGTTCAATCTCGGTGGTCACGAGACGACCGTCGAGCCGGACGGTTGGACGGTCGTCACTGCGGATGGAAGCCTCTCAGCGCATTTCGAGCACACGATCGCACTCACGGACCGCGGTCCTCTGGTTACGACACTTCTGAGCGCCACTGACGACGATTTGGCCGTAGCGCCCAGAAGTGGCTAATCTTCTAGACCGGTCCGCTTGGGCCGGTTTCAGGGTGCCCGTGTCAAAAACGCGCTTGCGCGATTGAGGTATGGGAAACCATCATCGAATTCTGTCCGGAAGCGATTCAGGGCGGGTTGGATTACGGCCCGGAGGCCCGTCAACAGGGCTTGCGGAACGATCGGCCGAGGATGAGTTGGAGAGGGTCATGAAGGTCCGTCCTTCGACAAAGAAAATGTGTGAGAAGTGTCGGGTCATCCGGCGGCATGGTCGCGTTTGGGTGATCTGTCCGAATCCACGGCACAAGCAGCGTCAGGGGTAAATGGATGGCTCGAATTGCAGGTGTGGATCTTCCCCGAGAGAAGAGATTGGAAATCGCCCTTACCTATATCTTTGGAATAGGGCAGACTCGGGCATTCCAGGTTTGCGACAACCTCGAGATCGATCGCGGGACCAAGGTCCGCGACCTCACCGACGACGAGGTGGTACGCATCCGGAGGTTTCTCGAGCAGAACTTTCAGGTCGAAGGTGATCTTCGCCGGGACGTTGCTCAAAACATAAAGCGCAAAGTGGAGATCGGTTCTTATCAGGGTGTACGCCATCGCCGTGGGCTTCCGGTGCGAGGGCAGCGCACGCACACGAACGCCCGTACCCGCAAGGGTCGCCGGATGGCTATTGCCGGCAAGAAAAAGGTCACGAAGTAGGGGTTGAAGTTGGCAGAACAGCAACAGAAGCGGGTCCGTCGCCGCGAACGCAAAAACATCGGCCATGGGCAGGCGCACATCACGGCCAGCTTCAACAACACCATCATCAATATCACTGATGTCGGCGGGAACACCATCGTGTGGACCTCAGGAGGCTCCGTTGGATTCAAGGGTTCCCGCAAATCGACTCCGTATGCCGCCCAAGTGGCAGCTGAGGAGGCAGCCCGTCGGGCCGGAGAGCATGGCGTCCGTAAGCTCGATGTGATTGTTTCCGGCAATGGAGGCGGTCGCGAAACGGCGGTTCGGACCCTGCAGAACATGGGTATGGAGATTTCAGGGATCAGGGACATCACCCCGATCCCGCATAACGGGGTACGACTGAAGAAACGCCGGAGGGGCTGAGGATGGCACGCTACACGGGACCAACACACAAACAGTGCCGCCGGGCGCGACAACCTCTTTGCCAGTCGAAGAAGTGCGCCGTCGACAAGCGTCCTTATCCGCCGGGCGAGCACGGCCGCGGCCGAGTTCGGGAGAGCGACTACCTCATCCAGTTGCGGGAGAAGCAGAAACTGCGTGCCATGTACGGCGTCCTCGAGCGGCAATTCCGCCGGTACTACAAGCAGGCCGCTCGTCAGGTGGGGATAACCGGCGACAACCTCCTCCGGATTCTCGAAAGCCGCCTCGATAATGTCGTCTACCGGTCCGGTCTTGCCCAGACCCGGCCTCAGGCCCGCCAATTGGTGAACCATGGCCATTTTGAGGTCAACGGCAAGAAGGTTGATATTCCGTCGTATCAGGTTCGGGGCGGTGATGTAGTCACGCTCAAGGAGCGCAGCCGCGATCTCATCATCGTGCAGCATTCAATAGACACGCTCGATCATGCCCTGCCGGAGTGGCTCGATGTCAACGCCGACGATCGAAAGATCGCCGTGCTTGAGTTGCCGAACCGAGCTCAGATCGACACACCGGTTCAAGAACAGCTCATCGTTGAGCTTTACTCGAAGTAGCTCTCACAAACGAAGAAGGGGAAACCCAGAGTGTTGATCGTCCAACGTCCACAAATTGAAGAACAGCCCGTTGCCGAGAATCGTTCGCGATTCATCGTTGAGCCGCTTGAGCCGGGTTTTGGCTATACCCTCGGCAATACGCTACGCCGCACGCTGCTGGCTCGGATTCCCGGTGCCGCCATCACGTCATTACAGATCGAAGGTGTGCAGCACGAATTCACGACCATCGAAGGTGTGGTTGAAGATGTGGTCGACCTCATCCTCAACATGAAACAGGTCGTGGTCAGAACTGAGGAGCTCGAGCCCCAGACGCTGTATTTGTCGGCCAAAGGGTCCGGAGAGGTGAAAGCCGGTGATATCAAGACACCTGCCGGAGTTGAGGTCGTCAACCCTGGTTTGCATCTCGCCACGCTGTCGGCGAGCGGCCAACTCGAAATAGAACTGACGGTCGAGCGGGGCGTGGGTTACCGCACTGCGGAGAAGAACAAAGCCGGGGATGTGATCGGGGTGCTTCCCATCGACTCGATGTTCTCGCCGGTTCGGAAGGTGGCCTACCGGGTGGAGAGCACCCAGGTGGGGCAGATGACCAACTTCGATCGGTTGGTACTCGACGTAGACACGAACGGTTCTCTCGAACCTGCCGAAGCCGTATCTTCGGCCGGCAAAACCCTTCGGGAGCTGCTTGGCCTGTTCGCCGACATGGGTGAGGGAGTCGGCCTCGAATTGGGTGACGTGGCCGTCGCCGAGTCCTCCTCTCCCGACCTGGACCTTCCCATCGAGGCGCTTGATTTGTCCGAGCGCCCGCGCAACTGCCTGCGTCGTGCGCAGATCAAGACTGTGGGCGAGTTGGTGGTCAAGAGCCCGGATGACCTTCTGAACATCACCAACTTCGGTCAGAAGAGCCTCGAGGAAGTCTCGGCCAAGCTCGACGAGCTCGGCCTCAGCCTCCACTCTGTTCAGGACGAGGAGCGCGAGTAATGCCCCGTCCTCGCAAAGGTACCCGCTTGGGCGGAGGTCCGTCTCAGGAGAAGGCCATGATGGCAAATCTGGCCGGGTCACTCTTCTGGGAAGAGAAGGTGACGACCACGATTACCCGGGCCAAATCTGTGCGACCTTTGGCCGAGAAACTGATCACAAAGGCTCGCAAAGGCGATCTTCACGCCCGTCGCGAAGTGCTGAAAGTGATCGAGGACACGGAGATCGTCACGAAGCTTTTCGATGACATAGCTCCCCGCTACACCGAACGCCCGGGTGGATACACCCGCATTGTGCGAGTTGGCCCCCGGAGGGGCGACAACGCTGAGATGGCAGTGATCGAACTCGTCTAGAGACGAGTTCGTACTTGGTACTTCGTATCTCGTACTTCGTACCTGGCGGTATTGGCGTCCTCTTCAGGTGTGAGCCGGGGGAGTTGGCCGAGCGAAGCGAGGTAGGAGGGGCAGTCACTCATGACTGATTCCCGTCTCGTTCAACTCCGCTCGTTGCTGCTCACGCATCAACCTGCCGACGATTGCGAAGCGGGTTACTTGGAGTCCATGCTCAATCTCCTCGTCGCATCGGCCGACCCATTCTCCCGCTACCACCTCGAACCCGGACACTTCACGGCCAGCGGATTCGTCGTTTCGCCCGATCGGTCGTCTCTCTTGTTGGTGCACCACACCAAACTGGACAAGTGGCTCCAACCGGGTGGGCACGTCGAGCCAGATGATGCGGATCTCGAGGGTTCTGCCCGGCGAGAGGTGCATGAGGAAACCGGTCTTGGGGATCTGGCATTGATTGGTCTTCTTGATCTCGACGTGCACCGCTTTCCGGAACGAGATGGCGGTCCGGCCCACGACCATCTGGATGTGCGATTCGGGTTTCTTGCCCACTCCGAGGAGGTAGCCGTCGGCGATGGAACCTCCGATGTGGGTTGGTATTCGTTGGCAGAGGTGGCCGCATGGGACGATCGCCCCAGCCTGAGCCGTCCGGCGAAGAAATTGCTCGTTCCTCGCAACTAGTTCCCAGTTCCCAGTTCCCAGTTCGCGAGCATGGTATGCCTTTGCTGGTTGCTGGTTGCTGGTTGCTGGTTGCTGGTTGCTGGTTGCTGGTTGCTGATTGCTGATTGCTACCCTCCGCTTCGGAG
>JAHEDM010000231.1 GCA_024641205.1 Actinomycetes bacterium | reverse complement strand
GTACGGTACGGAGAATGCGCTTGTACCGGTGGCCCGGGTACTTACCCATCTGGCAGAAGCTCCGGCACCGGTTTCCATGAGCCCGGAGTGGCACACCTTTGTGGCGGGTCTTGGGCTACCCGGGAGCGAGGCGGCGGATCTCACCGACCCGAACCGGATCGAAGCTGCCATCGAATCTCTCTTTGGTGATCGGCCAGGGTTCGCTCGATACGTACATGCTTGTACGCACTTGACCGTCGCCCCGACCGTGATGCGGGCAGGCAGCAAGATCAACACCATTCCGGATACGGGGTTTGCCGAGGTCGATATCCGCGCTCTTCCCGGTCAGGATGCCCGCACGGTCGATGAGCATATCCGCAAGGTGGCCGGGCGGGACTTCGAGCGTCTCGTTGTAGAGCCGATTGCCGACTTCGAGGCGTCCGCCGATGCTCCGGCCGGACCATTGTGGGAGGCCGTCACCCGAGCTATCGAGGAGCTGACCGGGTCTCGGCGCATCATCCCCACCCTGATGCCTGCCAGCACCGATGCTCGATTCTTCCGGGCGCGGGGCACGGTCGCTTACGGGGTCGGTCTCTTCGACGAAGACGTGGACTTCGACGAGTTCCTCGGCATGTTCCACGGCCAAGATGAGCGGGTCAGCATCCAATCCCTCGGGTTGACGGCTCAGGTGCTGGCGCGGACGATCGCGACTCTCGAGGACGACCTTTCTCGTTGACTACGATCCGTCTTCGAAAGAGCGGATCACCAGACCGGAGCGAGGTTTCGGAACGAAAAAGGTGCTCTTTTGGGGGAACCGCAACCCGGATTCCGTCGCCGCGCTGATGGCCTGCTCGGAGACTGTGGCCATGAGAGCCACGGTGCCGTCCGGATGCTCGCCTCCTGCCTGGAGAGCCTCTTCGGCGTCGGCGAAGTAGGCAGCCTGGCCTTCGTCGACCTCGATCAGCGGGTAGAGCAACTCGCGACCGACGGCCGGACTGGCCTTTTGCCACGGCGCGGGGAGCAAGGCGAGTTGATCGGGATGGGCTGTCAGCTTCATCGGGCCGGACTGGTGCCCAGGACCCGGGACGAGCACGATCGTGCCGGGTCGGGTGGGCGGAGTCAGGTCGCAGGGTTCGACGGTGAATCGATCGCTCAGCTGCGACACGTCGATAGAGGCGCTTGGGAACACGCGGTGGGTTGGGCCGATAGTCAGACCGCTTCCTTGGGCAGGAACCAGAAAGGTCATGATGGAATCCCATGGACCGGGCCCTTCCTGGAGATCCTGGTAGGCAAGGCCGGTCGTGTAGCGGTGGTGTCCATCGGCGATGGCTACCGGATGGGCCTCGACGGCATTGGAGATCACGCTGGTCGTTTCCGGGTCGGTGATATCGAAGAGGCTGTGGTGGACTCCCTCGATCTCGAATGACAACCTCGGCGGGTCGGCCGCCGTGAGCAGGCCGGCGAAATCGACCGATGGGGTGAGTGCGATGATGAGATCGAGATTGGCCCGGGTGGCGCTCAGGACCGAAAGTCGATCAGCTTTGGTCTTTGGCATGGTCTCTTCGTGCGGGAGGATCTGGTCCCCGAGCGGCAGGAGTGCCAATGCTCCGATGATTCCTCCTGCGACATGTTCGGTGCCTGTTTCGTCCAGGTAGCGCATGCGGTAGAGATAGAAACGGGGGTCCGGATCGGTGCGCAGGGTTCCGTCGCCCCGCCAGGTGCTGAGCAGGCGGGCGGCGTCCTGGTAGGTAGGATCGCCGGGACCGCCTAACAGCAGTCTGACCATATTGTGCTCGGCGCTTGCCCGGTAGCGGCGCTCGGCGGCTTCGTTGATGACGTCGTACGGTGGGCAGGTCACAGACGGGATGTCAGGGACCCGGGCGGGATCGAAGAGTGAGCCACGGAATGGTACGAATAGCATGATGGAATCAGTTGTAGCGGGCCGACCCGGAAACGGCAATGTTGTCTGCGATCTCGACGGCGTCGTTTACCTTCTCGGAGATCCAATCCCCGGTGCCGGACAAGCACTCATCGACCTTGATACGAGCGGTTATGCAGTCCTGTTCGTCACCAACAACTCGACCCGCTCTCCGGAGACGATCGCCGCCCGGATCGAAGACCTTACCGGCTATCCCGCCCGACCCCAACAGGTGATTGGTTCCGCTGAAGCGGCGTTGACGTTGCTGAAGGCAGGGGACGGCCCGGCTCTTGTGGTCGGCGGCGCCGGGATACGACAGGCGATGGAAGAAGCCGGCGTGCAGGAGACGGACGATCCGTGGGCTGCCGCCGCCGTCATCGTCGGTCTGGATACCAGCCTTTCGTATCGGCGCTTGCGAGACGCGGCAATCGCCGTGCGTGCCGGAGCAAGATTCATCGCCACCAACACGGACGCTACCTACCCGACCCCTGATGGTCTCTGGCCGGGAGCCGGGGCCATGGTGGCTGCCATCGAGGTCGCCTCCGGGATTCATCCGGAAATCGCCGGGAAACCGCATCCGCCGATTCGCAGGTTGATTCGACAGCGCCTGGGGCCGGGGCCGGTGTGGGTGGTTGGTGACCGACCCGAGACCGATCTGGCGATGGCCAAGGCAGAAGGATGGGTTTCGGTGCTGGTATTGACCGGAGTAGTGGGCGGGGCGGACGAGATTGCAGACGGGGACGAGCCTGATCTGGTCCTGGCCTCGCTCGCCGATCTACCCGAAGCTCTTCAGTCCTGACTGCCGGCCTGCCAGCCTTCGCCTGTGGCCTTCCACCCGGCGCAGCAACGGCCGGCGCAGCAGGAAGGAAACGCCCGCACCGAACAAAAATCCGCCGACGTGGGCTTGCCAGGCAATGCCGGTGGAGTCGCCGATGAGGGCAAACTGACCGGCGAACCACAGAACGAGGAATATGGCGGCTGGAATGGCCACTGGAATGAAGAAGAGGATCGGAAAGACCGACACGACCCGCGCCCCCGGAAAGAGCACCAGGTAGGCGCCCATGACTCCTGCGATTGCACCGGAGGCACCGACCAGCGGCGTCACCTCCCCCGGGTTGGTCAACACGAAGGCCGCCGTTGCAGCCAACCCAGAAGCCAGGTAGAGGAGTAGATAGCCACCTGATCCGTAGGCGTCCTCCACATTGTTGCCGAAGATCCACAGGCTCCAAAGATTGCCGAGCAGGTGGACGAGGTTCGCGTGCAGGAACGTTGAGATGACCGCGCTGGCCAGGAGATTCTTGGCCGGGAAGAACGGGATCCCGACATCGTCTGTGGTGCAACTCTGCAGGTCTACGGCTTCGAGGGGCGAGAAAGTGGTCAGTTCGCAGGGTATCGCCGCGTACTCGAACAGAAACTCATTGAAGGCGTTCTGGCCACTCGGCTGTATCGCGAGGAAGACATAGGCGGCCGCGGCGATGATTAGCCAGGTGACAACCGGCCTGGTGTAGGAGGGATTGGCATCGCGGATCGGGATCAAAGACTGGTTCCAGTCGCTGGTGCAGTGATAATAGGGATATGGATACCAAGGAACTCAACGAAGCGATCGCCCTCCTAGCCGAAATGGATCCCGCCGAAGCACCGGATCCGGCTGATCGAATTGCAGAAGCGCTCGCAGATCAACTCGAGGAATCGGAAGAACCTGAGGCCCGTCCGGCCGGCTGACTTCGTGTCGCCGCCCCCCGGTCTCGTAGCCATGTCGCACCCGTCCCGGCGCCGCCTCGATCTCGAGCTCGTACGGCGGAGCCTCGTCGCCGGCCGCAGTGAAGCGCAGGACGCCATCGACGCCGGTCGGGTGGTGGTGGCCGGGGTTCCGGAACCCAAGTCATCGACTCTGGTGGACGGATCCACCTCCATTCGCATTGAAGGATCACCCGGTCGCTTCGTGTCGCGCGGGGGAGAGAAACTTGCGAGCGCCCTGGCCGATTTCGGTGTCCCGGTTCCGGGCCGTCGGGCGCTCGATGCGGGAGCGTCGACGGGCGGCTTCACCGACTGCCTCCTGCAGCATGGAGCGGCCTCCGTGGTGGCAGTAGATGTCGGGTACGGTCAGCTTGACTGGACCCTTCGGAATGACCAGCGCGTGACCGTCCATGAGCGCCTCAATCTTCGCTACGCGGATGTTGAAACACTCGGCGGTCCCTTTGATGTGATCGTTGCCGATCTCTCGTTCATCTCGATCTGCACGGTTGCGGCCCAGCTGGCCCTTCTCGTGAATCGGGAAGGTGACTTGATTCTGCTGGTCAAACCTCAGTTTGAGGTAGGCAAGGGACAGGTTGGCAAAGGTGGCATTGTGCGCGACCCTGAGAAACACCGGGCCGCTCTGGCGAAGGTCATCGACTGCCTGGGGGTTGAGGGCATTGGATCAGTCGGAGTGGCAGTTTCGCCCATTGAAGGAGCCAAGGGAAACCGTGAGTTCTTTGTCTGGGCCAGGAAAGGAGCTACAACCGTGCAGGGAGATGACCTAGACAAGGTGGTAGAACGGTGACAGTGCGAACGCTTGCCATTGTTGTGCACGGTGACAGGCCCATCGCAGTGGAGCTGGCCGAGCGACTCGGGGACCTGGCCGCCCG
>JAHEDM010000007.1:10281-16813 GCA_024641205.1 Actinomycetes bacterium | reverse complement strand
CGTTGCAGGCGGGCCCGGTCGGATGGTGGGGGAGTCACGAGCCGCATGATGGCACAGGCGGGGTAGAAACGACGGTTTGCATTGATGACATCAACATGACATCATCATGATGTCAATCGGGAGAGGGATGAGCACAGCCGAGAGTGCCGGGATGCGGACGTTCTTCATTGTGTGGACCGGCCAGCTCATTTCGGTGGTTGGGTCCAACCTGACCGGGTTCGGTCTCGCCGTCTGGATGTACCTCGAGACCGACTCAGTCACGCTGCTGGCGTTGATCATGCTTGCCTCAACGTTGCCGGGGATCGTGTTGAGTCCGATCGCCGGAGCGTTGGTGGATCGCTGGGACCGGCGCAAGGTCATGCTGACCAGCGATACATGCGCAGGCATCGCGACGTTCGCGGTCGCTTTGCTCTTCTTCACCAACAGGCTCGAACTCTGGCACATCTATGTGATGGCCACGATCGGTTCGGTCGCCAACTCATTCCAGGAACCTGCCTATACGGCTTCCGTGCCTTTGCTGGTCCCCAAGAAACACCTGGGGCGAGCCAACGGTCTCGTGCAAATGGGCCAGGCAATCGGGACGCTGGTTGCGCCGGTGCTCGCCGGCGTGCTGGTCGCCTCCACCGGGTTGTGGGGGGTGCTCCTGGCAGATGGAGCAACGTTCATCGTGGCCGTGACAACGCTGGCTTTGGTTCGCATCCCCCGGCCGGCTGCGATGCCGAGCCGCGCCACACACGTATGGGCAGAGGTCGTTGAAGGCTGGCAATGGCTACGGGCCCGGGGTGGGCTCTTTGGGTTCATGCTTGTTGCCGCGGGTGTCAACTTCCTGTTGGGTTTTATGAGCGTTCTCTATATACCGCTCTACCTCAGCTTCGCTAACGAGGTGGTGCTCGGCACGGCCATGTCGGTTTTGGGAGTAGGGATGCTGGTCGGCAGCGTGGCGATGGGCCTCTGGGGCGGACCCAAACGTCGCATACGCGGCATAGTGGTGGGCATCAGCTTGGGCGGCCTGCTCGTAGCCACCATGGGGCTGGATGATTCTGTTTTCCTCGTTACCGGCGCCGGATTCTGGTTGATGGCAACCGTGGCCATCGTGAACGGCACCAGCCAGGCCCTCTGGCAGGTGAAGGTTCCTCCCGAACTCCAGGGGCGTGCTTTCTCGGTACGAAGGATGCTGGCGCAGATGGCCATCCCGATTGCGTACTTGTCGGCCGGACCGCTCGCAGACGGCGTCTTCGAGCCTTTGCTCGCCGCCGGCGGTGGGCTTGCCGGTAGCGTGGGCACTGCGATCGGGACGGGTCCTGGTCGGGGGATAGGGTTTATGTTCGTCCTGATGGGATTGGGGACCGTGATTCTCGCTGCGGTCGCCTACGCCAAGCCGTCGATTCGAAACCTCGAAGAAGAGCTTCCCGACATGATCCCCGACCAACCGATAGCCGAGGCACGATTGCGAGCCGAACCGACTCCGGCCATCTCCGGGGAGGCGTGAGCGTCTGGGGTCGGCTGTTGGCGCCCATTGTCCCCTCCGCCTATCGGCAGCGTTACCTTCGCCTGGCAGGGAACAGTCCCAAAGCACCTGGTGTTTGCTCCTCGGGGCTTCGGCCTGCCCGCGAAAGTCCCTTGTGCGGCCAAGGTCGAGGCGTACGGATTCGCTGGAAGGCCGACGCATCCTGCAGTCGTTACCCGGAGATGGCCTGGACCGCCTCGATGACCACGACGCCGTCGGAGCGGGGATCGACCACCGTCCCGTGGGTGCCTTCCTTGATGATGGTCAATTCAACGTTGTACCCGGCCTCAACGAGGTCATCGTCGAACGCGATTGCGAATCCGACCGGCACCAACGGGTCGGCATCTCCCTGAATGAGGCGGACGATCAGATTCGGATTCTCACCTACGTGGGTATGCGGGTTGCCGTCTTCCCACGGAGCGGGGTCTTTTGCCCGGTCTGTGCCGTAGAAGACGCTCATCAGCGGATCCAGCACGTCGGTGTCGTACGGGCCGGCTACACCGACGAACCCATCTGGCAAGGCGCTGCCCGACTCGACCAAGCAATCCCCATTGAATGAATCGCCGGTCAGAGCCGTAATGGCTCCGATGTGGGCTCCTGCTGAGTATCCGACGATCGTGACGAAGCCGGCATCCCCTCCATACTCTGCGGCATAGTGGCGAGCGAACCGCACGGCACAAGAGGCGTCTTCGAACGTCATCGGATAGCCGCCTCCCCGCAGCGCGAGTCGGTAGGGAGCGTTGAACACCACAGCTCCGGCTGCAGCAATCGCCTCCGCCAAAGGAGCGATTTCATCGGGATGGCCGCCGACCCATCCACCTCCATGGAACATAACGACCACGGGGTAGGCGCCCGGTGTCGTCGGGGTAGACACGTCCATGGTCAATGACGAGGTGAAAGGCACATCTTCGGTTGTGTGAACGGCACCGTCGGCGCTCAGGGTGGTCTCTGCGGTCGTCACCACCGAGGTGGTGGTGGTCGACATGCTGGTGCTTGTCGTGGGGAGAACCGTTGTTGTGGAGGGCTCGGGGGCCGATGGAGCAGCGGAGGTGCTGGTTGTGGTGGCTCCGGCGGCGGTGGTCGGCACACCGTCGTTGGTAGCCGGGCTCTGGCCACAAGCAGCCAGGAGCAGCACACACACGACGACAGGTGAAAGGGCCGGGAGTCTCATATCCGGCCGAGTGTACGGTCCGGTCAGACGTATTCGACCGGGTAGTCCCCGAGATCAGCGGCGGCGGCACGGTCTATGAGCCAGGTTATTCTGGCCGAACCTTCCATGACCCGACGGGCGGGCAGGGCGGGGTCTGCATCGCCATGAAGAATGCGGGCCAACGTGGCAGCCTTGCCGCTGCCGGATACCAGGAAGACGATGTCCCGCGCGGCATGCAGCAGTGGCAGGGTGGCGGTGAGGCGCCAGGTGTCCAATCCGGGAACCCTGTTGGCGACGAACCAGCGGTCGGTTGCGTCCAGGGCCGCCGTTCCGGGGAACAATGAGGCGGTGTGGCCGTCCTCTCCGATGCCGAGCAGCACAACGTCCGGGTGAGGTACACCGTCCACGCTGGGCAGCAATTCGAGCAACGTCTTCTCGTAGCGGGCAGCTCCCTCGTGAGGATCCCCGTCTGAAGCCCAGGGAACGGGATAGACATGGGCGGGTACCCGATCGAGCAAGGTATTCCGGACCATCCGCATGTTGTTGTCGGTATGATCGGGCGCCACCCACCGTTCGTCTGCGACCCATGCATGGACGGAGTTCCAGACAACGTCCTCCTGGAGGAGGCGGGTGTAGGTGGTGCGCGGTGTACTTCCACCGGCCAGACCGAGCGTTGCCCGACCCGCGCAATCCTTCAGCAGATGGGCGATGGTCGCCGCGGCAATGTCGGCGATGTCGTCGGGACCGTCGAGCACTCGAACTCTCATGGCGGAGAAGCCTAACGGTGTCGGCCAACTCCTTCGCGTATGAGCTCCTAGAAGAGCCGGGACTTGATTCGATTGGCCGGCTTGCCGACCCGGGCGGGAAACCGGGCTACCTCGCTCTTGTACAACAGTTCGTGAGTATCGAAGGTGGCGGCGTTGGCGTGAGGCCGGCTGATCTCCAGACTGGCCCGGCTCATCGCGGCAGCCCGATCCGGATCGGCGAAGATGGTGAGAGCCGCCTCGGCCAAGGCTTCCGGATTGTCGGGTGGTACGAGAAAGCCATTTGCACCATTGGTCACCAATTCAGGTAGGGCTGCCGCGTCGGCGGCAACGATGGGGAGGCCGGTGGCCGCCGCTTGCAGCGTCGGGATGCTCTGGACCTCACATTCAGAGGCAATGGCAAAGAGGTCGCTGGCCCGATACAGGGAGGGCAGATCCTCTTCGGGCACGAACCCGAGAAAGCGGACGTGGTTTTCCAAGCCGAGATCGCGCGTGATCTCCCTGAGTCGTTCTTCATCGTCACCGACACCGACGAGAAGCAGATGAGTCTCGGCTTGCCGAAGGCGGGGCATCGAGTAGAGGAGCACGTCGATGCGCTTGTCCTTGGCGAGGCGGCTGACAAAGAGGATGCGCCGACCGATCGGTAGTCGATATGTCGCTTCGACCCGATCGACGCCGTCCCGTCCCGGTTGGTAGCGGTCGCGATCTACTCCATTGGAGATAACGGTGGTCGGTACGGTCAGACCCTTTTTGATGAACGCGCCGGCCTGCGTGTGGGAGGGGAACACGGAATGGTCGAACTGGTTCAGTAGTCTGATGGCGTATTCCCAAACGATGCTCTCGGCCAGCACGTCCAACCTGCCGTCCCATCCGACGTATTGCGAGACGAACCTGGGCAGATAGTGGCAGGTCGCCACTAACGGAACCTCGTGATCCAGACCGAGCCGAAGCAGCTGCAGGCTCAGGAGCGCCGTTTCGTGGCTGTGCACGATATCCGGGTCTGCTTCGCGGACTATCTGTCGCAACTCGGCCTGTGAGACAACCGGAAGAGCCCCGTCACTCCAGAATGGATTAGAGCGTGATTGCAGCCGAACGACCTGCACTCCAGCGTCCTCTTCTGTGTGGGCAATGCGGTGGTCAGAAGCGGCGGCCACCGTGACCGAATGACCCCGTCGCACCATCTCTTTGGCCAGTTTCTCAACGACCAGGGTGACACCGCTCAGTGTGGGTGGGTAGCCGTGGCTGATGTAGAGAATGCGCATCACTGACCCTCGTTAGGGATTCACTTGCCGTGCCGGCGCCGCTCGTGGCGCCAAGCGCCAGTAGAAGCCCAAGCTGACGAGGTAGGGGACCAGATAGAAAACACCCCGAAACAGCAGCGCCGCCAGGACCGCCTCCTCAAAACCTACTCCAAGGAGCGTGAACACGCCTGCCATCGATCCGTCTTGCACACCGATACCGGCCGGGAGGGCAGAAAGCACGCCTGCCATGATGCCGATCACGAATCCTGTGAAGAGCACTCCGGGAGTGAGCGGGGAACCCAGGGCTTCAAAGCAGAATCCCAGGGCCAGGGCGCTCCCAAACCAGTCGACGAGGACCAGAAGTCCGATCACGGTGGCAGACTTTGGCCGTCGGCGTATTCCGGCGATTCCTCGCGTCATCGCCGCATCGAAATCCGCCAACCCCGGTTGGAGATCCTTTCGAACGATGCGCTTCACGATCCAGCCGATCCCGCTCAGCAATGACCGGCGAGATTGCGATCGAAAGACGAGCAGCGACTCGACGATGAAGATGACGACCAGTACCAGGGTCGCGGCTCCCAATGCAATCGACACCGCACGGCTCAGTTCGGCATGCGAGAACAGGTAAAGGAAACCAAGGGGAAGGATGGCCTGCATGGCCAGACTGGTCAGATAGAAATGGAGGATCGACGCCGCCAGCACGTCGTTGAGGGGAACTCGCTCCCGTTGCATGAGCGCGTAGCGGACTCCATACCCAACCACCCCACCGCTCTGCACCAGATGATTGAGCACTGAGGAAACGAAGCCGATTGCAGCCAACCGGTTTCGCCCGATGGGGATATCCAACAGGCGGCTCACCTCGGCGAAGCTGTAACCGAGGCATGCGTAGGAGATGGCCGTCATGGCCAGCGCCGGCAGAAGCAGTACCCAATCTGCTTTCCCGATGACGTCCAGAATGGCCGGCCAATCTGCGATGATCAATAGACCGCCGAGGAGAACGACTGTGCCAGCGAGGAATGCCAATACACGTCGGCGGGTTTTTGTTCGCTCTCCCATACCCGGTTCCCTATGCCTGGTTCCTAGGGAGAGGCTACGCGTCGAGCGCCGGGGCCGTGCATGACTCGCACGGTGACCATCGAGTGGCGGCCCGGGCAGACCGTGACGGCTCGATTGGGGGGACCGGGTAAGGCGCCGCTTCCGAGCGTGCTGCTGGCCCATGGGGCGGGCGCAGGCCAGGACCATCCCGGGGTGGCAGGACTACGCGATCTCCTGGCCCGGGCAGGGGCCCGGGTCCTCACGTTCAACTACCCCTATACCGAGGCGGGCAAGAAGCGTCCTGATTCGCAGGCGACGCTGCTGGAGTGCCATCGAGGAGCACTCGCGTGGCTCCGAGCTGAGGTCGGCGACGAGGTGGTTCTGGCCGGACGGTCGATGGGTGGGCGGATGGCGACCTATCTGGCAGCCGGGGGTGAACCCGTGCGTGGTCTGATTCTCTACGCCTATCCGCTGCACCCGGCCGGAAAGCCGGATCGGCTTCGTGCCGATCACTTGGCCGGCATTGTTTCCCCGATGTTGTTCTTCTCGGGGACCAGGGACTCGCTCGCCCGGGTTGACCTCATCGAGGAGCATCTTCGGCCCCTGCCCACAGCCACGATCGAACTCATCGAGGATGCCGACCACTCTTTTCGCGTCCCCAAGCGCACGGGGCGCACGTTTGAAGAGGTCCTCGACGGGATCGCGACGCGTACGATCGAGTGGCTGCGTGGGTTGGGGTAGAGCGAGTTCGTAGTTCGCAGTTTCCCTCCCCCCAGGCGAACGAAGTGAGCAATGAGGGGGGAGGTGGGTTGGCTCGAAAGAGCCAACCCGGAGG
>JAHEDM010000007.1:0-10271 GCA_024641205.1 Actinomycetes bacterium | reverse complement strand
CTCGGGCTCGACACCTCCCCCCAACCCGGCTCCGGCTTCGCCTGCGCCTTAGGGGGGAGGCTCAGAAGAGAAACGCGAAACGCGAAACGCGAGATCAAAGACGAAACGAACGAAGCTCGTCTTATTCTTCTGCTTCGATTGCCTTGACCTTGTTGAGCCTTCGGATGTGGCGTTCCTCACCGGTGAAGCGGGCCAGTAAGAAGGCGGAGGTCACTTCTTCGGCGAGCGCTTTTCCAATCACCCGACTGCCCAACACGCTGACATTGGCGTCGTCATGCTCGACGGATTGATGGGCGGTATAGGTGTCGTGCGTCAGCACGGCTCGGACGCCCTTGATCTTGTTGGCGGCGATCGCCGCCCCGGCCCCCGACCCGCACACCAGCACACCGCGATCTGCTCTGCCGTCACGCACAGCTCGCCCGACCGCGGCCGCATAATCCGGATAGTCGACGGGCGACTCGGAGTGAGTCCCCATGTCGAGAATGGCGTAGCCCTGATCTGCCAGCAGTTTGGCCAGGTCTTCTTTGAGCTTGAATCCAGCGTGGTCGGCTCCGATGGCGACTCGCAACTTCTCTCCTCGGTCTCGGGCGGCTAGCCGAAGCGTAGCCGCAGGGGATGGGCCGATTCGAGCCGGTAGGCCGAAACGAGCGGGGCCAAACGTACAATTGGCAAATGGAAGAGATCGTCGTTACCGGCGGCCGGCAGCTCAAGGGGTCGGTGGCCGTACTGGGCGCCAAGAACGCAGTCCTCAAACAGATGGTGGCGATGCTGCTCGCCCCCGGCACACACCTGTTGCATAACGTTCCCGGGATACTCGATGTTGCGCTGATGGGCCGAGTGCTCGAACACATCGGCGCAACATGTTCGTTCGACGGTCATGCGCTCACCGTTGAGGTGCCCGACCAACTGCGTCCGGAGGCACCGCTCGACCTGGTTCGTCAGATGCGCGCTTCGATCGTCGTTCTTGGACCGCTGCTGGCCCGCGGGGGCGTGGCCAGGGTCGCTCTTCCCGGTGGAGACGACCTCGGCGCTCGGCCTATTGATATGCACATCGACGGGCTTCGAAAGATGGGCGCCCAGTTCGAACTGGAGCATGGAATGCTCATCGCAGGAGCCCCCGGCGGACTGGTTGGGACCGAGATCGGCCTCGAGTTTCCGAGTGTTGGCGCAACGGAAAACCTGCTCCTGGGGGCGGTGCTGGCGAATGGGGAGACGACGGTTCACAATGCCGCCCGCGAACCGGAGATCGAGGACCTGGCTGTTTTCCTGGTGAAGATGGGTGCCCGAATCCAGGGTGCCGGCACTTCGACTATCACCGTGGAAGGCGTGGAAGCCCTCCAGCCGACCACCCACGAGTTCCTGGCCGACCGGCTCGAAGCCGGAACATATGCGGTGGCGGGCGCCATCACCGGCGGTGAAGTCCGCATCGAGAGATGCATTCCGGATCACCTTCGCATGGAGTTGAGAAAGTTGACAGACTCGGGTTGCATAATCGAACGGGGCGACGACTGGTTCAGCGTGATCGGACCGGACCGACCGGGGCCCGTGGACTTCGCCACTCTGCCGTTTCCCGGTTTTCACACCGATATGCAGCCGCAGATGGTTGCGCTGCTCAGCGTCTCATCGGGGACTTCGGTGATCACCGAGAACATCTACGACGCCCGGTTTCGCTATGCCGGCGAGCTGATGCGGATGGGGGCAGATATCACGACCGAATGGCAGCATGCCGTGATCCGAGGCGTTGAGAAACTCTCGGGCTGTCCCGTGATCGCTCCTGACATCCGCGCCGGAGCATCTCTGGTTCTGGCTGCTTTGCGGGCCGAAGGCGAGACGGTGGTTGGGGACGTCCATCACATCGATCGTGGCTACGAAGACTTCGTTGGGCGGCTGCAATCGCTCGGTGCGCAACTCGAACGCCGGCAGGCCGGTGCAGGGACGTAGGGCCCTCGCCGCCCTGATCTGCGTCCTGCTGGTGGCCGGCGGTCCGGCCTCCGCGCAAGAAGAAGAGAATGTCGGTATTTACGAAACCATCCTTCTGACACCCTCGGACGGCACCGTTCTGTCGTGGAATGGGCGGCGCTACGCCGGCCAGTTGGAAGTGCGGTCGGCGTCCGACGGCCTGGTGATTGTTGAGCGAGTCGAGCCGGAGGACTACCTGCTTGGGATTCAGGAAGTCCCCCTCTCCTGGCACGAGGAAGCGCTCAAGACGCAGGTGGTTGCCGCCCGCACCTACCTGGCCTGGACTCTCTCACGCGGCCGGGCGGGCTCGGGAGCGACCTATGGCTTTGATATCTGCGCCACCCCGGCCTGCCAGGTGTACGGGGGCCTGGATCAGATCCAGGGTTCTGGCGGTGAACGGTGGGCTGCCGCCGTGGCGGCAACGGATGGGGAAGTGCTGCTCTACAACGGTGCACCTGCCCAAGCGCTCTATTCGTCGACAACCGGCGGCAGAACGCGAGATGTTCGCGATGTTTTTGGCGGAAACGGCGTGCCCTACCTCACCGCCGTTGACTCGCCCGGCGAGGCTTCTCCCTTCGTCGACTGGTCGTTTGAGATTCCCCGCTCGGTACTGCAGGCCGCATTGCATGAGGCCGAAAGGATCGACGGTCGACTCCTTGGAGTCACGGTGCGCACCACCGCAGACGGAGCCGGTGCCTGGACGGTCGAAGTCGATGCAGACGGCCGGACCCGCTCGTTCACCACCTGGGAGTTCCGCGGTGTTATGAACCGCTACGGACCACAAGTCGCCCCGGACCTGCTTCCCGCCGAACGCCCTGATGGGAAACGCTATCCGCAAACCATGCTGTCCCCGACCTACACCGTTGCCAGGCAATGGAGGTATCCCGCGGAGTTCCGCTCCGGATTCATCGTCGTTGAGGAGACCTACACCTTCACCGGAAAGGGATGGGGCCACCTGGTGGGCATGAGCCAGTACGGTGCCCTGGCTATGGCCGATGCAGGCAGCACCTACGAGGAGATCCTTGCCCACTATTACGGGGGCTTGCAACCCCAACCGGCCGGCGCGGCGCTTCGCGAGGAGATCGTCGTCGGCTTGGGTTGGGGACAGACCGAGGTGGTCGTCTCTGCCGACGGGCCGATCGCGGTGGTGGTCGCAGACGGCGAGCCGGTTGCCGCAGACGCGCTGGGAACCTGGCGATTCTCGCTCCTGGCCGGTGACGTCGGGGTGCATCCGCCTGAAGGCTTCGGGCTGCCTCCTGCCTTGCGAGACCTCGAGCCGGTCGTTGCCTCACCCATCGGCAGTTCGGTGGTTGTGGCCGGCACACTGGCCGCCGCTGCTGAAGTGCGGCTCGTTGTCTTTGACGGGCCGGGCGTCGTTGGGGAGACCCCCTGGACCCTGCGAGACGCAGGCCGGTTCGCCTTGGTGTGGGAGGGGACCGTCAATGGGGTCATCGCTCCCCCGGGCCGCTACCGGGCACTGATCGAAGCCCGATCCCCGCAAGGTGGGGCGGATTCGTTTATCACCATCGAGCTGGGGGAAGCGCCGTAGGTCTCTGGATCGCTATCTTCCGAGTGCCTCTACACTTTTGTAGCGATGATTGATGAGGCAACCGTAGAAGACAGCACCGAAGGCGCCGCCCTGCGGACCGACTATCCCCAGGTCGATCTTGCCGTGCTCGAGTCGACGCTCGAGTACATCCGTCCGGCTCTGCAAGCCGACGGCGGCGATCTCATTCTGCTGGGTGTCGAAGGCGGAACCGTGAATCTGCAGATGGTCGGAGCGTGCGGCGGCTGCCCTCTTTCGACGATGACCCTCAAGGCAGGGATCGAAAGAATCCTCACCGAGCGCGTTCCCGGCGTTGACGAGGTCAACGCCATCTGAACAGGGAGCACCGCGCCGCCCAATCGTCGCAGCCATCTGGTCGTTGAGTTGTAACTTGGGAACCCACCCTGGAGACTGGTCCGATGACAACTCGCACCACGGCTGAATTGATCGAAGCGGCCTTGCAGCGCGACCCCCGGGCAGTAGCCCGGCTGATCAGTCTGGTCGAAGACCACGACCCGAGCGCCACCTCGATCCTGGCCACTCTGTTCCCCCGCACAGGTTCGGCCCACGTGGTGGGTCTCACCGGTGCGCCTGGTTCGGGAAAGAGCACCCTGACCGACCAGCTGATCCGCCACGTCCGCTCGATTGGAGAGGAGGTGGGCATTCTGGCAGTTGACCCTTCGAGTCCGTTCACGGGTGGTGCGATCCTTGGAGACCGGATTCGGATGCAGGACCACATTGGCGATCGAGGTGTCTATATCCGGTCGATGGGGAGCCGCGGTCACCTGGGAGGTGTCGCAGAGGCAACTCCGAAGGCCATCATGATCCTCGATGCCATTGGAATCCCTCACGTGTTCGTTGAGACCGTCGGCGTAGGTCAAGCGGAGGTAGAGATCGTCGAAAGCGCAGACACAACGGTTGTGGTCGTGAACCCGGGTTGGGGCGACAGTGTCCAAGCCAACAAGGCCGGGCTGCTCGAAATCGGCGACATCTTCGTTGTCAACAAGGCTGATCGCGACGGCGTGGCCGAGGCGGTGCGCGATCTGGAACAGATGCTCGATTTGGGCGCGACGCGGCCCTGGCGTCCTCCGGTGCTGGCCACCGTCGCAACGACCGGGCAAGGGATCCTGTCGGTCTGGGAGGCGGCGCAAGAGCATCGTGCATTCCTCGAATCGACCGGACGGCTCATCGAGATCCGGTCGGCTCGCCTTCGCCAGGAGCTCCATCGAGCGGTGATAGCCGAGTTTATGCGCCGCGCCGAGGGAACTGCCGAGAACGATCGGTTGTTCACCCTCGCCGCGGAGGTCGATGCTCGCCGGTTGGATCCCTGGACGGCTGCGCGGCGGCTTCTCGACGAGCGTTGATCCCGGCGAGTGTTCGGGAGTCCCCCGTTAGTCTGAGTTGACGCCACCCAGAGGGAGCCAGCCATGTCGTTCGTCGAGTACTCAGTCGACAGGAACGTCGCCCGGATCGTACTCAGCCGTCCACCCCTGAATGCTCTTTCGGCTGAACTGTCGGCGGATCTGGCCGCCGCCTTCACGGAGGCAGCCGACCCGAAGGTGCGGGCGGTGGTGGTGACGGGGGAGCCGCATTTCGCAGCCGGGGCCGACATCAAAGGCTTCCAGGCTGCCTACGATCGCGGTAGTGAAGATCGCCTTGCAGCTGATCTCGGTGAGGCCGTTCGTCTCCTCGAAACGCTGGAAAAACCGACGATCGCGGCGGTGCGCGGCTTTGCGCTCGGGGGCGGTCTCGAGTTGGCGATGGGGGCCGACTTCAGGTATTTCGCCGACGATGCCAGGGTTGGACAACCCGAGATCCTCTTGGGTCTGATTCCCGGAGCAGGTGGCACGCAACGCCTTCCCCGCCTGGTTGGATATCAGCGGGCCAAAGAGATCATATTCACCGGCCGTCATGTCGGAGCGAAGGAAGCGCACGACATTGGACTGGCCGACAAGGTGCTGCCGGGGGCCCAGCTGCTGGAGGCGGCGATGGCCGATGCCGAGCGATGGGCAGTCGGTCCGACCTACGCGTATGGAGCGGCCAAGAAAGCTTTGAACGACGCGCTTCGTCTGCCGGTCGGCGAAGGGTTGGGCATGGAGATGGAGGCCTTCCTACAGTGCTTTCGGTCGGACGATGCCCGGGAAGGTGTGGCCGCCTTCATCGAAAAGCGAGGAGCCGACTTCAGCGGTTCCTAGTAGTCGATGGTGATCCAGGTAGTCCGGGCCACAGCGCACAGCTCGCCTTCGGCGGTGTAGATCGCCGACGAGCCGAATCTCTTTCGCCCGTTCGAGTTGAGTTTCTGTGCAACGACGACGTGTGGCCGACCGGCGCGTACTCCGGCGCTCACCTCTGCCGCCATTCGGCCGAGCAGAGCTAATTGACCGGGCTCGGTCGAGGCGAAGAACGTCGGGCAGTCCAGGGCAGCCCAGATGATTTCGGGGCGGACTATTCCCCGCCGGCTGCCGAGCGACGATTCCGGCGTCCACGGCGCCGCAAGAACGTCTTCAAGGGGTCCGGGGAAGATCCGCAAGCCGTCCTCCCGCTCCGGGCTGCACACGAAACAGGAAGCAAACGTGGCACCCGGTTGGAAACCCCGGTAGTCGGCGGCCGCCCGATTGGCTTCTTCCAGGCCGATTGGTGGGGGCACGTCGAACTGCTCGCTCGTGGTTTGACCCTCGGCGACCAGTCCGTGGTCGTCGTGGATTTCGATTTGTCCATCTGCCGGGCGAACCACGGCCATGGCAGTGTCGAGCGGGGGAGGGCGACGCAGCGTGACTTCGGCAGGCCCATCGAGCAGATTGGCGACCAACCCGCAGGCGTAGCCGCCGTTGGCCGAGTCGGGTGGTCCACGAAACCGGGACGGGATGATTACCTGGTCGTTCATGATTCCGGCGACTCTATCTGCCGCCAGGGGCTAGCGCCGTTCAGATTCTCTATCGGAGCGCCGATGTATGGGGGGTGGAATCCTGGAAGACCCTGTGGAGGTACGTAGCCGGAGTGGTCGGGTGTGCCGTGATCGGGTTCTTCCCATTCGTGCAGCAACGGCGCGTACCCCTTCTGGGTGGTGTCGATCTGGGATTTCATGAACTCGGCCACATGCTGACCTATGTCTTCCCGGACCTCATCACGGCGCTGATGGGGAGCATCTTCCAGGTGGCGATTCCGCTCGGCCTGGCGGCGTACTTCGGATTGCGGCGCCGCGATCTCCTGGCCGCCGGTCTCTGTCTGGCCTGGGCGGGGGCAAGTGCCTTCGACGTTTCCGTCTATATCGCCGATGCGCCGTTTCAGCGGTTGCCTTTGATCGGCGGATCCCACGACTGGGCCTATCTGCTCGGACCGGCGGCGCTTGGCAACATGAGCAGTGCGGCCGGGATCGCCGGAGCCGTGCGGCTGGCGGGGGCGGGGCTCGTGCTGGCCGGGATCGGATTGTGCTTCCGTGGTCCGTTCGCCGGCCGAAGGCCGGCTGTGAGGAATTTCCCGATGAGGACGACCGTGCAGGTGCGGGAGCCTCGCCGGTGGGTGGAGCCCGACATGGGGCCGGTCGGGTCGCCGCCGGATACAACCAGCGGTTGACGACGTCACCGCTCGAGCAGTGATTTCAATCGCCTCAGGTTGCGTTTCCAGATAGCGGCCAAAACCGGCGCGGCCAGTAGGGCGGTCAACGGCCCCCCCAGGTACCAGGGAAACGCCAGCCGTTCCTGCCAGGTGAACCTCGTCGTGGCGGGATCGAGCGCTTCCAGTGCAAAGGCTCCCACATGGCCCCACCCGGGTGGCCACTTCCATGCGAGTTCCGAGTCCACGGCGCCTGGCCGTGAGAAACGTGATCGACTCGGCGTCGGCCATCCATTCGGCGTGGGTTTGGAGATTGGCTGCCGCCTGCCACACGTCTTCGAGGGGGGCGTCGATGACCACAGACACTTTTACGGTTGACATACCAGAGGAGGATACCCGTGCCCAGGCGAACCTCCCCGCTCGTAGCTCTCCTCGCGTGACACAATGTGCCAACCATGATGTATCTCGATCACGCCGCGACCACTCCCATGCGACCTGGAGTTTGGGAAGCGATGGAGCCGTATGCCCGGGACGGCTTCGCCAATTCTTCCGGTTCACATAGTGAGGCGCGGCGGGCCAAGAATGCCCTCGAGGAAGCGCGGGAACAGATAGCTCACCTGCTCGGTGCTCACCCGCTGGAGATCGTGTTCACGGGGGGCGGAACCGAGGCAGACAACCTGGCAATCGCCGGGGCGGCCCTGGCAGGCGGCGAGCGGGGTGGGGTAGTCACCTCGGCCGCCGAACACGAGGCGGTCCTCGAGAGCGCCCGGTTTGTGTCACGTCTGGGGTGCCCGGTGAGAGTGGTCGGCGTCGATCGATGGGGTCTGGTCGATCCTGCCGCGATCAGCGAGGCGGTGGACGAGCGAACCGTCGTGGTTTCGGTGATGACCGCCAATAACGAGACAGGTGTGATCGAGCCCATTGCGAAGCTGGCCGATGCTGCTCGAGCCGCCAATCCGTCCGTCGCCGTGCATACCGACGCCGTGCAGGCGTTCGTCTCCGAGGAAGTAACCGTTGATCTCTTGCGGGTTGACATGATGTCTCTGGCCGCCCACAAATTCGGCGGCCCGAAAGGTGTTGGGCTGCTCTACGTCCGAGAAGGAGTGCAGTTGGAGCCGGTACTCCACGGCGGAGGCCAGGAACTGGGCCGTCGCTCCGGCACGCACAATGTGATGGGAGCGGTAGGGATGGCTGCGGCCGCACAGGCAACGGTGGAAGACCGCAAGCGGTTTGTCGAGACGGTGGGGGCGGCCCGGGAAGGATTCGAGACCCGCCTCCGGGAAGCCTTTCCTGATCTCGAATTGAACGCACCTGTTGATGCTCGCCTCGTACAGCACACGCACGTCCGATTTCCCGGGATCCGCAACGAGACGGCTCTGGTCCGACTCGACCAGGCAGGCGTTGCTGCTTCGGCGGCTTCGGCCTGTCAGAGTGGAGCGGCCACGGTGTCCCATGTCCTGACGGCCATGGGTATGTCCGCCGATGATGCTCGCCAGTGTCTCAGGTTTTCGTTCGGGTGGCCGACCCGGGTTGCTGATGGCGAGATGGCTGCCGCCCTCGTTAAGACGACCCTCGAGGATCTTCGATGAAGACACTTGTAGCTATGAGCGGGGGAGTCGACTCCTCGGTAGCGGCGGCGCTGATGGTCGAAGCCGGGCACGATGTGATCGGTGCCACCTTGAAGCTCTGGCAGGGACCAGATGGTGAGGCGCCTACCGCAGGCTGCTGCACGGTGAGCGACGCCGAGGATGCTCGACGGGTCGCCGCCCAACTCGAGATTCCGTACTACGTGTTCGACTACACCGACGACTTCCGGACTGGGGTCGTCGATCCTTTCATCGATTCGTACCTTTTGGGACGAACGCCCAATCCCTGCGTTGAATGCAACCGGACCGTCAAGTTCAGCCGGCTACTCGATCAGGCCGCCGATCTCGGATGCGACCTGCTGGTGACCGGTCACTATGCGCAAGTCCGCCGGGAAGCGACCGGTTGGAAACTGCTGCGGGGCATCGATCCGCACAAGGATCAGTCCTACGTGCTCTACATGTTGGGTCAGACCGAACTGGCCCGTGTCCGGTTCCCGATCGGTGACATGACTAAAGCGGAGACCCGTTCGATTGCGGAGCAGCTCGGCCTGCGGACCGCGACCAAAAAGGAGAGCCAGGACATATGTTTCGTTGGGGTCGGCGACTACCGGTCGTTCCTCGACTCGCAGACCGATGAGGCCAGACGGAGCGGGACAATCGTCGATCGGGACGGCGTGCATCTCGGCAGCCACGACGGCGTAGCCGGATTCACCGTCGGTCAGCGGAAAGGCCTAGGGGTTTCCCTTGGCGAGGCACGCTACGTGACCTCGATCGACCCGACTTCTGCCACGGTCGTGCTGGGGAAGCGGGAAGATTTGTTGGCGTCCGGGGCTCGCCTCAGCCGCGTTTCCTGGGTAGCGGGCGCGCCGCCCCCGCCCGGACGGGTGGAGGTCAAGATTCGCTACAACTGTTCCTCTGTGCCTGCCTTGCTCGATCCTGATGGCCCAACGTGCACGGTTCTGTTCGAGGAACCCCAGGCCTCGGTTGCTCCCGGCCAGGCAGGCGTCATCTATCGCGGCGAGGAATTGTTGGGCGGTGGCACGATCCTGAGCGCCGTTCCGTGACTACCGGCCCGCTGGTGACAGGGGTGGGAAGTCTTCCCCATACCGATCCCGCGCAGGCGGCCTCGTTTGTGCTGGCCACCACCACCGTTCCATATCTCCCCCAACTCCCGAATCGTCATCCCGAGGAGCGCATGCTGGTCCAGTGGGGTGATGGCTTGTGCGGATGCGGGGCGGTCGACACCAACATCGGCCTCGGCTACGGCGAGCCCGTTGGGCAGAGGGCTGAAGCGTTCGGAGGAGCCGATGCCCTGCTGGGGATGCTCGGCGACCACGTCCCGGCCGTGAAGACCCAGGCGACCGGGCCGGTGACCCTGGCGCTCGGCCTACTCGCCGCCGGTCATCCCGGCGAGGGACTCCTCGACTGCGTGGCGACCGGCCTGATCGCTCGGGTCGACGATCACATCGCTTCCCTGGTGGCTCACCTGCCGGAAACAGAGATCACCCTCATCTTTGATGAGCCAGGGCTGTCTGGGCTCCTGGTACCCGGGTTTCCCATCACGGGGGAAGATACAAAGCGCGTACTCCGGGAAGTCCTCAGAGCGGCTCCGGTCCGGGCAGGCATTC
>JAHEDM010000230.1 GCA_024641205.1 Actinomycetes bacterium | reverse complement strand
ACGGTGGGCCGCGGTGTTTCCGTCCACCGGTCGGATTGCACAAACGTCGAGGCGATGGGCGATCGTACCGAGCGTATGATCGAGGTGGCCTGGGCCCCAGATCGGGTCGGTCGGTTCTCGGTATGGATCCAGGTTGAAGCGCTCGACCGCCCCAAATTGCTGCGCGATGTGACCTCGCTCATCTCCGACGTGGGCGGCAACATCCTGGCTTCCTCTTCTTCGACGGGCCGCGATCTGGTTGCCATGCTTCGGTATGAGATCGAGCTGGGTGATCCCGGCCAGGTGGACACCATCGTCGCGTCGTTGCGGGGCGTGGATTCTGTGTTTGACGCCTACCGACTGGTGCCGCGCGCAACGTAGCAAATCAGTGAAGCGTGGTGGCGCTTGATCCGATGGGTCTGATATGGCCCATGTGGGTCCTCTGCCGTCGCCGTAACTAGCGCTCTTGGGGTTTCTACGGATGACCATGTTGTGCAGTGTCCCAGGTGCCGATCCGTTCTCATGAAAGAAATTTCTGCTCGCTTGAGGCGTGAGGAAGGCTTCACGCTTATCGAAGCTCTCGTGGCCATCTCTCTGTTGAGCATCGCCATCATTCTCACGATCACACCGGTGCTGGCCGGCTTCGATGTGCTCAGTGATGCCAAGCTGGCCACCATCGCTTCCAACCTGGCCCAAGCCCGGGTGGAGGAACTCCGTTCGCTCGATTATGAGGACATTGGCTATCCGCTCGGGGTGCCTGAGGGCGTTTTGCAGGCCAGCGAGACCGTAACCGTCCAGAATATCGAATTCATCGTTACAACCGACGTGAAGTACTTCGGCAGTGTCAACGGCGAGAACGTCATCCCCCAGGGCGGTGACGGCGTCGAGGGTTTGGCCGACATGGGCATCGACTACAAGGACGTGACGGTGACCGTCGGTCATCACTCCGGTGCGATCCGGCCGGTGGCAATGCAGACGATCAAAGCGCCTCCCAACATCGCCGCCCACGAGGGCAAAGCCAACGTCATCGTCGAGCTGATCAAAGAAGAGCCGGTCACCAAGACTCCCAGCCCGGCTATCTTCCCTCAGGTCTTTCTCGTTAGAGACACTTCGCCCTTCATCCCATTCCCTGGAGCTTTGGGGGCTACCCAGACCTTTGCCGGAGTTCCTGCCAGCGGGACCGGGGCAACCGATTACTACTACTACGTCCGTCTCGGAGCGACCGTTACCTCATTTGAGGTGAATGGGTGGCGAATCCATCCCATCGACATCGACATCGAAACCGATCGCGTGCACATGGGGCCTACCGAAACGGCTACGGTCCCTTTGCGGATCTATCGTCCGGCTCAGATAGAGGTCCGCCTATTCGACAACGACACTTCACTCCCGATCACCGGGAATGCCACCTTGATCCTCAACTATGAGGGGGGTGGCTCGGCTTCGTTCACGCAAGCTGATCCCGAGTGGAATGGCAGCGGCTGGTTGGTCGGCAATCTCGACGGAGCCCCCGTCGTTCCTGGAACGTTCGCGTTCAACGTCGCGGCCGACGGCTATCTTGCTAAGACCGTCACCGACGTCGTCGTACCGGCAGGGTATCCGAGTGATCCTCTCCATATTGAGACTTTCAGTCTCGAGCCGGCATCTGGATCCCAGGTGATCGCCACGGTTCAAGATGAGCTTGGCAACCCGGTGGCCGGGGCTGATGTCACCTTCTCAGACTTCATCCCCCTCGGCGGTTCGCCCGTCATCATCCAGACCGACGCAGGCGGAGTGGCGAGCTACTTTTTGGATGACTCGGTCGATGCCGTGGATTGGCAAGTGGATTCGGGATTCCACAATCCAAGCAGCAAGAACCATCTCAACCTGAATGGTCCGGTCGAGTACCTCAACGTGACGCTCACTACCCCGGCTACCGCCGGGCTCATCACGTTCCATGAAGACAATCCCGGATGGATCCAGTACTTTCGATACCGCCCCGATGGTGGTGCTCCGGACGACTGGATCGACGTCTATCCGAACGGTTCGGGCGAGGCGTCGGTGAATGTTGATCCCGGATCGTGGGACGTTGAGAAGGTGTGCGTCAGGCTCAGTTGGGGCGGCAACCCGCGCACCCGGAGCGCCACCGTATACGTGGCGGCCAACAGCAACGTGTTCTGGTCGAGCTCAACGGATTGCCCGAGCCCATGAGACGCCTTCTCAATGCCTTCAAGAATGACCAACAGGGCCTCACCCTCACCGAGTTGGCGGTGACGGTCATGGTGATGGGCATCGCTCTGGCTTCGCTCACCTCGCTGTTGATGGGCTTCTTCAACAACGTGGAGACTGAGCTGGCCTTGAGCGACGCCGAACGCGAAGTGCGCCCGGTTATCCGGGAGCTGGTGGTCGAGATTCGCCAGGCCGTGCCGCCCTCTGAGGCTGCCACTGCATTGCCGGTACTGGAAATGGACTGGAATATGATCACATTTTACAGCGACCGGCTGCCGCTCGACGGCGTCCCCGAGAAGCACACGTACGAGCTGACCAATTGCACAGACGGCGCCAACGGTGGCATGTGCGATTTGCAGAAGACGGTGATCACGGCCGACGTGTCTTCGGTACCCCCGCTGTTCACATACGCCGACAACACGCTCGAGCGCCAAGAAATCATCCTCACCGATGTGCTGGCCGATCCCTACCTCAGCGGTGGGCCGCTCTTTCACGGGGTCAAATGGACCGGCAACCCGGTCACTCGCACCGAAGTGGCCTCCTGCAACGCGGTCACCAAGTGCCGAATCCCTTTGATAGTCATCGATCTGCGAGTCAACCCCAGCGTCAAAGAGAACCCGGGCGATTATGAGATCCATGAAGAAGTGAGGTTGCGCAATGCACCGGCTTCGTAATGAATCGGGTTTGGCCCTGGCCACGGTGCTGGTGACCATCCTGCTGCTCTCGATGTTCACCACTCTCCTGCTGCGAGAAGCGGTTACCCAACGTCAGCAATCGGAATTCCAGGCCCGTGAGGACGTTGTCGTGACCGGGGCGGAGGCCATGCTGGAGCGGTACGCAGCCAAGTTGACGATCGATCCCCTGTACTTCGTGCACTGGGTCGACGAGGGTGAGCGGGCCAGAGTCTGCCAAACCACGACCTCGGCCGGGTTCGGGCAGCCGGCCGTGCAACCGGGAAACCAATGGCCGTGGTCTGACTGTGAGGAGTGGACCTACGAGGATCCGGACCGTGACGGCGACGGGAACCCGGATACCGATTGGTATGTGCATCCGACCCTCGACGGAGTCGTCGCCGAGGCACGTGATGACATTGGGGTGCTCATGGAGGTCTACCCTCCCGTCGGCAAGCCACTTGAAGTGCTGGTGGTCGGCCGGCGCGGCGAATGGGTACACCGGCGGGCCATCTCGGCCACGGTCCAGGCGACCTCGTTATCGGAGTTCTATCGCGTAACCGAAAACGACCTGTCGTACGGGTCGAATCGCGAGACCTGGGGCAAGGTCTATTCGGGCGGTGACGTGACGTACGGATCGAATGGCAAAGCGCATGCGGACGTGTTCGCCGAAGATCGAATCGTGGCCCCCCCGCAGTGGCTCGACGGTGCCGAAGGCTGGCAGAGCAGCCCGACCGGGTCGTACAACGACATCAGGGATGCCTACCCGCAGCCGCTCGACTTCAACGACTTCTGGGATGACCTCGACACGATCAAGTCGGCGGCCTGCTCCGGCGGGGGTGTATGCCTGGACGACGCCAACGCCAAAGGGTGGCGCATTCACCCGTTTGTCTCCGGCGGAGTCGGAAAGTTGCGGGTGTGCAAATCGACCACCAATCAAAGTGAAACCTGGTGGTGGACCAACGGGCAGTCGACCCAGTTCAACACGTGCACAACCTATGACATCCCCACCAATGGAACGGTGTGGGCCAATCAGCATGTGGTGATCGGGGATCGTTCGTTTGCCGGAGGCACCAACGACAACCGCCTCGGGCCGGACGCCTTTAGCGAAGCCATCCTGAAGGGGTCGCTGACCATCTATGCAGGAACCGTGACCGACAAGAAGAACATCATCCTCAACGCAGACACCTCCTACGACGATCCCAATTCGTTCGACGTCCTCGGGTTGATCGCCTCGGATGAGGTGATCGTCTACGGAGGCGCTACCGGTACCGACAAGAAGTTCTACATCAACGCCGCCCTGCTCGGCCAGTACAACAGATGGATTGCCGTGGGGCCGACGCCGTCCAACTCGACCCTCATCACCAGCGGGTCGATCGCCACCCGCAGCACGGGGTCCATCTCGGGCGAGTTTCCTATTGCCAACTACGGGTTTGACGATCGATTCGAATTCATACGACCTCCCTTCTATCCCTTGTTGATCAACGACTGGTCTTACGAGGACTGGACCGAGCTGCCTCTGCCATCCTGGGCCGCGCCCTAGGAGCCAGCAGGTGACAACGCCGGTTGAAGTACCCTGACTCCGATCTAATTGGGGAAGTGTCTTGCTCATCGCCGGCACATCGTTGTGGCTAGCTGAAACCAATTGTTGGGTGATCGCTCCGGAAACGGGCGGCCCGGGAGTGCTCATCGATGCCCCGCCCGATCCGGTTGGTATCATGGATCTTCTGGCCGAATACAACATCACGCCGCTTGCGTTGCTCGT
>JAHEDM010000006.1 GCA_024641205.1 Actinomycetes bacterium | reverse complement strand
ATTGTTCGGGGGTTCCGACGCGCGGAAGAACAGGGGGCGGTCGGATGAAAGGCACGGGCTTGATCAATCCGATCTCTGGACTGCAACCGGTCGGGATGCGTTCCAGCGGTGCCACAGGCCAAGGACAGGGTCACAACGAGGTAACTCCGTGGTGGGCCGCGACGGGGGCCTCTCCCGCCAACACAACCCCCGCTTCGATCCCAACGTGTGGTGCACCCTCAGCACATGGCAAGAAACGATCCTCGCCAAACTCGACGGTCGCCAAACCAACGCTTCCGCCGAAGATATCACCAACAAGATCAAGGTCCTCAAACGTCGCGGCTACGGTCACCGCCACACCAACCGATACCGTGCCAAGATCCTCCTCACAGCAAGTCACCAACCAACCCGAACCACCGCAAAACCGGAAGAGCCAGTTTCTTCGGCGGGCCGCGATCGCGGCGGAAGAGCATCAGTGGGGGTTCAAGACCCCCGAAAGTCGGCTACGCAACCAGAAGCGCCAGACAGGGATATGGCGGTTGCGGCCACAACCCCGTGTTTGGGACGGGTTCCCGTGCCATTAGCGTGCGCGTGGCACATGACAATGAGTGCACAACCAAGCGTCACGACGGGGGTCGGGAAGGGCCCGATACATGCAAGAATGTTGACGAACGCCGAAGTTCATTGATAACGGGGATGTAGCTCAGTTGGAAGAGCACCTGCTTTGCAAGCAGGGGGTCGTCGGTTCAAGTCCGATCATCTCCACCGCAGTGCTGAAGACCGCCGGGGACCTGCAGATCCCCACGATTGATGCGACAAACCAGAGGAGCCTTCCATGCAAACCGCCGTCATCGTCGATGCCGTTCGGACACCAACCGGCAAGCGCAATGGCAAGCTGAAAGATTGGCACGCAACGGACCTCGCCGCCCATACTCTCGAGGCACTGGTGGCACGCAACGGGCTGGATCCCACTTTGATCGACGACGTGATCATGGGTTGTGTTTCCCAAACGGGAGAGCAGGGCGTCAACATCGGGCGCAATGCCGCCCTGGCGGCGGGGTTCCCCGAGGAAGTCCCCGGCATGACCATCGACCGTCAGTGTGGATCGAGCCAACAGGCAGCTCACTTCGCAGCTCAGGGCGTGATGGCCGGCGTCTACGACATTGCCATCGCTGCCGGAGTGGAGTCCATGACCAGGGTGCCGATGCTGGTCACGGCCCAGCAAGGTCCCGGCGTGCCATTCGGACCGAAAATGCTGGAGCGGTACCACCATGCCCTTGTACCGCAGGGGGTGAGTGCCGAGATGGTCGCCGAAAAGTGGGGGATCGGCCGTGAAGAACTCGACGTCCTCTCGCTCGAGTCCCACCAAAGAGCGGCTCGGGCCACCGAGGAGGGCCGGTTCGAGGGCCAGATTGTTCCGGTCCCCGTCACGGTTGACGGCGCCGACGAGTTGATGACGGTGGATGAGGGGATCCGCTGGGAAACGTCCCTGGAGAAGCTGACTTCGCTCAAGCCTGCCTTCAAGACAGACGGGGTCATCACGGCCGGGAACTCTTCGCAGATCTCAGACGGAGCGGCCGCAGTCTTGATCATGAGCGAGCAGAAAGCACAGGATCTGGGGATGCGACCCAGGGCACGATTTGTCAGCTTCGCTCTGGCCGGCGTTGACCCGGTGATGATGCTGACAGGCCCCATTCCGGCGACGCACAAGGTGCTGGAACGGGCCGGACTGACCATAGACGACATTGACCTGTTCGAAATCAACGAGGCCTTCTCGTCGGTCGTTGCCGCCTGGAAACGCGAGATGCCGGGTGACGGCGCCGCTCTTGCGGCGCGCACCAATGTCAACGGTGGTGCCATTGCCCTCGGCCACCCACTCGGCTGTAGCGGTGCCAAGCTGCTGACGACGCTGGTTCACGAACTCGAGCGATCAGGAGGTCGCTACGGGCTGCAAGCGATGTGTGAAGGCGGCGGTATGGCAAACGCGCTGATCATCGAGCGGATCTGAGCAAGGAGCGGGTTCGGAGTACGCTGCGATCCGTGGGCGACATACTGATTGCGATTGCCATCGGAGTAGCGATCATTTGGGTGACCAGAAAGATCCTTGTCATGCTGGCCATGCCCCCGCCTGAGGTTGATCCCGATCAGATCATTGAGGTGGAGCGGCACTACCGCTGCTCGATCTGCGGGACCGAACTGATCGTGACGGCTGTCTCGATCACCGAAACCGATGCACCCAAGCATTGCCGGGAGGAGATGACACTCACCTGGCAAGCCGGCAGCTGATCCACAGCCTGTTGACAGCTCTGGGGAGAACTACATGCGTGTAACTCCGGGTTTTGGCGTCGAAAAGTGTCAGATGTTGCGAGAAATCGCCGCCAAAACGGGAGAAACCTATCGGTAGTTGGTGGTCATCAGGAAACCGGCGGCGATGCCGAGCAGGCCCACCCACAATCCCCATCCGCCAAAGATGTCAGTGATCACATAGTTGAGTACCACCAGCAGGACACCAAGACCCATCAACCCGAACATGGTGACCACGTACCAGGTCGGCGATTCACCTTTGACCTTGGAAGCAGCTTTCGTTGGGGGAGTCGGCCGCCCGGGCTGACTCTTTTTCTTCTTGCGAACCTTGGATTTCGGCATGGCGGCAAGAGTAGTCCACAACGATGGGCCTGTCAGTCCCACAACGAGGTAGGCTCCACCGACCCATGAGAGTCCTCGTCCTCGACAACTATGACTCCTTCACCTTCAATCTCGTCCAGTACCTGGGTGAGTTGGGAGCAGAGCCGCTCGTGGTTCGGAATGACCAGATGAGAGCCGCCGAGGCGATGCTGCTAGAACCCGATCGTCTCGTTGTCTCACCGGGTCCCGGCCGGCCGGAAGATGCCGGCTATTCCATCGAGTACGTCACGGAGCTAGGACCAAGCATCCCGACACTCGGCGTGTGTCTTGGCCACCAGGCCATTGTGATTGCCTACGGGGGTACCGTCGACCGTGCACCGGAGATCCGTCACGGCAAGACGTCGGAAATCACCCACGATGGGACCGGCGTATTTACCGGACTCAGCAATCCGTTCACGGCTACTCGCTATCACAGCTTGGCCGCCTCCCGGGTCCCCGACGAACTGGAGGAATGTGCCTGGAGTGAGGAAGGCGTCGTGCAAGGGGTGCGCCATCGCAAGTATCCGGTGGTCGGCGTGCAGTTCCACCCCGAGAGCATTCTCACCGTTGAGGGAAAGGCGCTCCTGGCCAACTTCCTGGGCGGCTAGTTACGATCCCGGCAGCCGGAAGTGGCCGGATTCGGACTGTTCGACCATGCCTTCCTGGGCCAGTGCTTCGAGGGCATGACGCAAGCGTTGTGGTTCCAGGCCGGTTTGCATGGACAACTGCGGCATGGTTGCCGGGCCTTGTTGAACGAGGTTGCGGATGACGGCTCCCCGGGCTTCCCGGCTGGATCCCCGGAATTGGCCCGAGGAGGGCGGAGCAACGTAGGTTTCCGGCCCGGCGCACCACTGCACGACTGGGCAGTCAGTACACAGAGGTTCGGCGGGCCGACAGACCCCGGCGCCCAGGTCCATGATTGCCTGGTTCCAATCGGCGGCCCGGCCCGGGGGCAATTCCTTCTGAGCGACCTCGATCAATCCGCGGCCGTTCAAGGGCCGCCCATGCCAGCGACTCAGTACCCGCTGCAGATTGGTGTCCGGGGTGGGGATCTGTTCCGCATACGAGAAACACGCAACGGCGGCCGCCGTATAGGGGCCGACGCCGGCGAGAGATTGAAGTCCGGCTGCATCTGGCGGCCAGCCATCTGCCGCGATACGGCGAGCCGCTTCCTGAAGCCGGATGGCCCTTCGGTTGTAGCCTAGACCCGACCAGAGAGCGAGCACCTCGGCCGGGGGAGCTTCGGCCAGCGCAACTGGTGTAGGAAAACGAGCCATGAAGCGTCTATAGAACGGAACGACCCGTCCGGCTTGAGTCTGTTGCAGCATGATCTCGCTGACCAGAATCGGCCAAGGGTGGCGGTCGGCCCGCCAGGGCAGGTCGCGCCGGTTCGTTGTATACCAGTGCAGGAGAGCCAGGGCTCTTGCCTCGTGGTTGAGGACCGCCAAGTTCCTACGGTGCCGCGGTGGTGGTCGTAGTCGCCGCGGTGGTGGTGGTCGTGGTCGGAGGCGCTTTACCGAGGGTTATCGAAACCGTGCTGCCCGGCTCGACCGACGTTCCTGGCGCAGGGAGCTGCTCGGCCACGAGACCGTCCAGTTCGGGAGACACTTCGATGGTTGTGGTATTGACGCGAACGGCCAAACCGAGCGCCTCTAAAGCGGATCTGGCCTGATCCTCGTTTGATCCGATGACGTTCGGTACAGATACGGGTTCGGGACCGTCCGAGATATACACCGTTACCTGGTCACCCTTGTTGACGGTTGCCCCGGCGGTCGGGTCCGTCCTGATCACGAAACCCTTGAGAACCTCTGAGGAGAACTCGGTATCGAAGACGACAATGAGACCCAGGTTGCCGAGGATGAATCCGACATCGCCCTCCGACCGACCGACCAGGTCGTCGGGAATGGGGAACTCCTCGAGGCCGGTCGAAACAACGAGATCAACGGCAGTGCCGGGAGCGGCATCTTCGCCGGCAGGCGGATTCTGAGAGATGACCTGACCGGCCGGTGCTACCTCATCCGGGACTTGTTCGACGGTGCCGAGCACCAAGCCTGCTTTCTCGATCAGTTCGGTGGCTCGAACCAGATCCTGTCCCACCACGGGAGGAACCGGGAAGGCCTCGGCGCCAAGTGACACGTAGACGATGATGAATGCTCCGTCCTCAGCCTCTTCTCCCGCGGCGGGCTTGGTGCCGATGACTCGCCCTTCCTCCACCGTGTCGCTGGCGTTTGGCTCGGGTATCACGTTGAAGCCCAGTTGCTGCAGTTCGAGCAGAGCCTCGGCCTGAGTCATGCCGGCCACGTCGGGGATGGTGATGAGGGCCAGATCGGGTGTCCCGGGAGCGAGAGCTTTCAGGAGCAAGAAGATCCCTACGGCCAGCGCTACCACGAGCGCGAATGTGGTGATGATGAAGGGAAGCTGACTGCTGGCGGGTTCAGGCGGGGCGACCTGCCGGTAGATCTCGTCCGGTGTGGCGGTGGGGGGTGGAACGGGGATCGGCTGGATCAGGCGGGTTGGAGCCTCGGCAGACGGCACCGTTGCAGGCGCTTCGCCGCGTAGAAAGAGGAGAAGAGCCTGGCGCAGGTCATCCGCAGTTTGATAGCGAGCTTCGGGATTCTTGTCGAGAGCTCGCATGACGATGGCGTCGAGGTCGGGTGGCACATCCGGGTTGTCTAGCGATGGTTGAGCCGCCAGGGAAGACACGTGCTGGTAGGCGACTGCCACCGGGCTTTCGCCCGAAAAGGGGGGCCGGCCGGCGAGCATTTCGTACATCACGACCCCGAGGGCGTAGATGTCCGATCGTTCATCGGCGGGCGATCCCTGGGCTTGTTCGGGGCTGAAGTACGTGGCCGTGCCGATGACTGCCCCCGTCTTGGTCAACTCTGAGGAATCGTCCCAGGCGCGAGCGATGCCGAAGTCGGTCACCTTGACCGTCCCATCGGCTGCCAGAAGAATATTGCCGGGCTTGATATCGCGGTGAACGAGGCCCGACCGGTGGGCCACGCTCAACGCAGCTGCCACCTCGGCGCTGATCTCGATGGCCCGTTTCGGCATGAGAGGGCCATCGTCGCGGAGTACGTCACGGAGCGATCTTCCCTCAATCAATTCCATGACGATGAAGTAGGTGGATCCTTCCTGGCCCCAGTCATAGATCCCGACAATATTGGGATGGCTGAGGTTGGCGGCGGCCTGGGCTTCTCTCCGGAAACGCTTGACGAAGGCCTCATCCGAGCTGAATTGCGAATGAAGCACCTTGACGGCAACCCGCCGACCCAACAGGGTGTCGCGAGCTTCGAACACGTCGGCCATCCCACCGCGAGCGATATGCCCGAGCAGTTCGTATCGGTCGGCGAGCGTGCGGGAGGGTTCCATCCGCTGCGATTGTAGAGGGGGTTTATCCATTCGTTCGAACCCAATAGGCAAGAATCTCCTGGGCGATGGGAGCAGCCACCGATCCACCCGTCGCGTTCTCACCCGCTTCTCCTCCTGACTCGATCAGGACGGCCAGCGCGATGGTTGGTTGCTCGACGGGCGCGAATCCGATGAACCACACGTGGGGGGGACCAACCCCGGTTTCGGCGGTGCCGGTCTTTCCCGCTACACGAACGTTCGGGACGGTGGCCCGAGTTCCCGTCCCCGACGCAACTACTCGCTCCATCAGATCCGAGATGATGTCGGCGCTGGATGGAGACACCGCCCTCTGGAGCAGTGCGGGTTCATTCTCGGAAATCGCTCCGCCCTCGGCATCGAAGATGTGGGACACAAGGCTCGGTTCCATGATGATGCCGTCGTTGGCGATCGCCGCAGCGACAAGCGCCATCTCCAAGGGGGTCGCCCGCACGTCCCGCTGCCCGATGGCGCTTTGGGCCAGTGCCGGCAGATCGTTGGAGAATTCCGCTGGTTGCGGGAAGAAGGAATTGAGCACCGGCAACTCGAAGGGTGTGTCCTGATTGAATCCGAAGGTTTCAGCTTCCATGGTGAGAGCCTCGGCTCCGAGGAGCAATCCGAGCTCTGCGAACACCGTGTTGCACGATCGGCGAAAGGCAGTCTGCAGGGTGACTTGGGTCCCATCTCCGCAGGTTTGTCGATCGTAATTGCGGATGACCTCGCTCGTGCCGGGGAGTTCAAGCTCGACCGGGTCCGGCAGCAAGGTATCCGGCCCGGCCACTCCCGATTCGATCGCGGCTGCCGTCACGATGACTTTGAAGGTCGATCCCGGAGGGTACGTGCGATTCGTCGACCGGTTGGCCAGCGGCTCGGAAGGATCGGCCAACAGGAGCTCGCGGGTGGCGATTGCGTCGGCGCCCAGGAAGAGGTTGGGGTCGAAGGAGGGTTTCGAAACCATGGCAAGGACTTCGCCGGTGTCAGGTCTAATGGCTACGACCGAACCGCGCTGGTTTCCTAGGGCCGAGTAGGCAACCTGTTGTAGTCCGTGGTTGATGGTCAACTGAAGGCTCTTCGGCCGGAGATCACCTCCGAGTAGGGCGCTCAAGAGGTCGGACACCGTCAGGTCACGCTTCGATCGGAGCTCGTCGGCGTAGGCGAGTTCGAGTCCATCGTCTCCAAAGTTCAGAGACGAAAAACCAATCAGATGAGCGTACAGTTCTCCTTCGGGGTAGACGCGGTTGAACCGCTGGGGATCATCGGGATCGGCAACGGACTGCGCCAGGATCTGCTCATCGGCCGAAAGGATCAAACCTCGCTCTTTTCCGGTCCGGCTGGCGATCACGCGTGGATTCCGTGCGTCGTCCCGGTAGCGCGGTCCGGCCACCACTTGCAGATACGTTACATCGAGGATAAGGACCGCGAATGCCAGGAAGAGGGCGGCGGCCAAACGTCGCACCGGTTGATTCATGCCCGCTCCTCGTGCGAGATTCGGGCGAGGAGAGCCAGCAGCAAGAAGTTGGCCACAAGCGAGGATCCGCCGTAGGACATGAATGGCAGCGTGATTCCTGTGAGTGGAAGCAGCCGCATCACTCCGGCAATAATCAGAAATGTCTGCAGGCCGAGTACAAACGCCAACCCGCCTGCCAGGAGCTTGCGGAAGGTGTCGCGGGATCGGAGAGAAATGCCGAATCCGACCGCCACCAACAAAGCGAAGGTGGCGATCACGGCGACGCTGCCGGCCAATCCGAGTTCCTCCCCGACGGCGGCAAAGATGAAGTCGGTGGCGGCATTGGGGATGCGGTCTGGAGCTCCCAGTCCCAACCCCGATCCGGAGAGGCTCCCGCTTCCGAATGCAAAGAGGCTCTGCGCGATCTGATATCCGGTGTCGGCGTAGTCGCCAAAGGGGTCCAGCCAGGCACTGACCCGCCTCTGCACATGAGGGAAAGAAAGCCATGCGGCCACTCCTCCGGCTCCGAAGAGGAGTCCTCCGGTGGTGAGATAGATGCCCCGTCCGGTGGCCGCGTAGAGCATGGCGATGAATAGAGCGAAGAGCAGTAGCGAAGCGCCCAGATCCCGTTGGTAGATCAGTACGACGAAGCTGGCGGCCCAGGCGATCACCAGAGGGGCCAGCTGCCGCAACTCGGGCAGCCGGTAGCGGCCCAGAGGGCGAGTCTGGACTCCCAGGACCGCCTGCCGTTCGCTGAGGTAGGAGGCCAGGAAAGCGGCGAGAACCAGCTTGGCGATTTCGCCGGGCTGGAACTGCAATCGGAGCGGTCCGGCCTGGAAGCGAATCCACAGCCGCGAACCGTTTTGCTCGAAGCCGCGCAGCGGGAACGACCAGTCGGTCGGTAGGAGGGGCAGGAGGAGCAACAACAACCCAGACAGCAAGAACACGTACCGGTAGCGCCGGAGAGGAGCCAGGCCGGTCCGGCGCATGGCCAGGAGCAGAGAGACAGCCAGCGCGGTCGCGATGAGGAGCCACCACCGCTGTAGGGAGGCCAATCCCCGGTCGAGCCGGTAGACCTCAACGAAACCAATTGCCGTGAGGATGGCCGCGAGTGGCAACAGATAGGTGCTCGCCTCGGGTGACCATTGCCGGATGGCGAGATGAAGACCACCAAACGAGGCGATCATCACGACGAAGGTGAGGGCGACCTGTGCGTCCAGGCCGTCGCCCCGGGCGAGGTTAACGAGGGCGACACCAAAAGCAGCGACCGAGGCCGCGCCGACCAGGAGCGCAGCTTCAGCGTTTCTGGTCACAGACCCACATCAACGACGGCCAGAGAGATGTTGTCGTGGCCACCAGCCTGATTGGCGGCTTCGATCAACGCCCATACTGCCTCCTCGGGTGCGCCGAGGCCGAGAGTTGCGGCAATGCGCTGATTGTCAACCATTGAGGTCAGTCCATCCGAGCAGATCATCAAGCGGTCGCCGCTGCGCGTCCTCGTCTCGATGACGTCCACCTCAACGTTGGGATAGAGACCGAGCGCTCTCGTGAGCATGCTGCGTTGCGGATGGGTCGCAACATCCTCAGGTCGGATGGTGCCCGCTCGTAGGTACTCAGCCACGACCGAGTGGTCATTGGTGAGTTGTTCCAGGATCCCGCTCCGGAAAAGGTAGGCACGACTGTCTCCGACATGCGCGATGACGAGTGATCTCGCCGGCGAAAGCTCGGCGACCGTGAGCGTCGAACCCATGCCGTGCAGCTGCGGATTGGCTTCCGCCTCCGCCAAGATCAGGTCGTTGGCCGTGGAGACGCGTTGGGAAATGGGGACGTTCCCCCCGCTGGCGATAGCCTCGATGGCGAGCCGGCTGGCGACCTCACCACCCACATGACCGCCCATCCCGTCTGCGACGGCGACCACAAGGGGACCGTCGGTTTTGCCGCCCGTTTCAGGAAAAACCGAGTCTTCGTTGTTATCGCGGATTCGACCGCGGTGTGATCCGGTGGCCCACGTGAAGGTCATCGAACCTCCATGATCGTTTTACCTACTTGGATCGCGTCTCCTTGGCTCAAGGTGATCGGCGATCCGACCCGCCGTCCGTTGACGTAGGTTCCGTTGGTGCTGCCGAGATCGTGCAGCACGATGCCACCGTCCTGTCGTACCAGCCGCATATGGAACTCCGACGCGTAGGGGTCTTCTAGAACGATATCCGCTTCAGCGCTGCGACCCAACACCACCGCGTCGCGGACCGCAATGTTCTGGCCGGCCTGGGTTTCGGATTTGATGATCACCACCTGGTTGCCGGGTTTACTCCGGCGCGTTATCTCGCCGGTCCCCACGTGCGAACCAACTGCCCTGGCTACTTGCCAGACGAAGAGGTAGACGAAAGCAACAAAGATGAATTTGAGAAGGGTCAGCAGTAGGGCAGGCATCAGGCAGATACGAGACGGAATGTGAACGACACTGGACCGAAGGCGACGATCGAGCCAGAGGAAAGGAGCAAGGGGGCATTTGAGGAGACGCCGTTGACTTCGGTGCCGTTGGCGGACCCCAGATCAAGCACCCAGGCCTCACCGCCTTCTCTCCACAGAAGGGCATGGGTGCGGCTCACTCCGGGATCATTGATGGCGATATCGCAAACGTCGGCGCGCCCGACGATGGATCGATTCAGCCGAACCGGATACCTGAGTCCACGGTCGCCCGTGAGATCTGCCCACGTTTGACGCCTCCCCGCTGATCGACCAACTCTACATTCGACGGTGCCCGGCGAGACACCGTCGACAGTTTCGAGAGTCACCCGGATGGGTCCGTCCAGTCGCCAGCCTCGGTCGGCTGCCGTCGACTCAAGCACGTTTTCCAATTCGTCGACGAAACCGGCGGGAACTTCGAAGTCGAGGTCGCGCGGATTGAGCCGAACGTTGTACACGTTGGCAGCGGTTGGCCCGGCCACACTTTCCTCGACGGAGAGATCGGCTTCGCGTACGAGCCGCATCGCTAATTCCACGGGGTGGAGCTTTCCCCGGAAGACTTTGCCCGCCATGCCGTCTACGAGCTTTTCGAGTCGCCTTTCGAAGTCGCGCACGAGCTTCATGAAGGTCAGTCTACGGTACGTGCGTGCGCTGATCGTGTCCCGCCCAACTCGGTATCCGGCCACAGAGTTGCCCATTTTCGGGCGTGGTACGATGCTTCCCCTCACAGGTTCTGTGTCCCGCACCTACCGTGTGCGTGCATTGCAGGACCAGGGGCGAGTGGCGGAATTGGCAGACGCGCAGGCTTCAGGTGCCTGTGAGCTTAGGCTCGTGGGGGTTCAAGTCCCCCCTCGCCCACCACGTGTATCCGTCATATCCAAACCGTCGGCGCCGGCGCGGCGCTTTGTTTGTGCTGGTGCTCGTTTCGATTGTTGCGGTGGTTGTCGTCGCGGCGGGCAGCCTGCGCTCCGACACGCGCTCGCTCGTTGCCTATCTCGAAGAAGCTCGATCCTCCGCCCTCGAGCACAGTGACCTGTCGATCGATTTCCAAAACCAGGTGATTTCCGGCCTGCAGTCCCTCGACCGGGACCGCTTGACCACGTTGATAGCGCAGATGATTGAGGCCGCCGAGGTCGCATCAGCCGGGCTGGATTCAATTGAGGTACCTCCTGCGGCCGCTGGTGCCGATGCGGCTCTCGGGCTGGCTACGACATCGTGGGAGACGGGTTTGATGGGGTTCGAAGGAGCACTGTTGGCTGCGGTGGATGATCCTGAGGACAAGGTTGCGATCGGCGGTTTGGCGGATGTTTTGGTCGACCTCGAGGTTGGCGACCGCGCATATGCCCGCTTCGTCGAGGAAGCGGACAAACTCCGCAGTGAAACCGATGTGGAAATTGGCGAGTTCCCGGACGTCGCCTATCTGTCGGGTGCCCTGTCGTCTTTGACCTATGCCGAACTGCTGGCGGGAGTCGCCTCACGATCCGAGGGATTGGTGCTCAACCGTGACTTGGCCATCGCCACGGTGCGGCTGGATCCGGAAGAAACAGGAGGCGAGACGGATGGGGCGCCCATTCTGCCGAACACGAACACCCTGCTCATCCAGGTGGTTGTGGTGAACCAGGGCAATCGCGACGAACAGGACGTCACCGTGAGCCTCCTCATGCAAGACGCAGCAGGCACTGCGCTCGAGGCCCGCTCCGAGGAGCTTGCGGTATTGGAGGCAGGTGGCAGCGTGACCGTTGAGTTTGCCGATCTTGCGGTGACGGCAGGAGAGAGACTCACGGCGATCATCAGCGTCTCGTTGGTTGACGGCGAGAGCGATACCGACAACAACTATCGGGAAGTTCCTTTCTTTGTGAATGAGCCGGCATGAACACCGGTCTTTGGATCATCGTGATCGTCCTGGCGATTGCGGCCGCCTGGTTGGCCTGGGAAGTCGTCAATCTGAAGCAATCCATGTCCGGGATACCGCTCGGTAACGATGAGCTGTACGACCTCATGCACCGGATCGAAAACGAATTGGGTCTCCATTCCGCGGCGATTGCAGATCTGCAGCAACGGTTGCTGTATCTCGAAGAGCGTTCCGTTACGTCCCTGCGCCGGACGGGGGTGGTCAACTACGACGCATACGACAACGTTGGTGGAGCCCGCTCGCGTTCGATTGCGTTGTTGGACGACGAGACCAGCGGACTGGTTGTGAGTGTGCTTGTCTCCCGTACCGACACAGCGTTCTACCTGAAGAAGATCACGGCGGGGAGTCCCGAAGAAGCCCTGTCTCCCGAGGAGCAGCAGGCCGTGAGTAGGGCCCTCCAGCAGTAGGATCCGGAGCAACATGATCGATCTAGCCGTCCTGAGAGAGTCCCCGAATGCCTTGCGCGATTCCCTGCGCCGCCGGCATTCCGATATCGACGTGGACGAACTGGTCCGGCTGGACGAGCGTCGCCGGACCATCAGAAGCGAAGCCGAGCAGATCCGGGCCGATCAGAAAGTGGCCGGGAAGCAGATACCCAGCCTCGAAGGACAAGAGCGCGAACAAGCCATTGCAGACGCAGGCCGGCTGGCCGAGTCGTACAAAAGGCTCCTCTCGGAGGCGGACGAACTCGATGAAGAGTTTCAGAAGCTGTGGATCACCGTGCCAAATATGGCCCATCCATCCTCTCCCGAGGGCACCACGGAAGAAGATGCCGTTGAGGTTCACCGTTGGGGCAATCCGGCCGAGGTCGATTTTCCGGTTCGAGATCATCAGGATCTCGGTGAATTCCTCGGGATCATCGACATCGAGCGAGCCGTCCGGATATCGGGGTCGCGGTTTGCCTATTTGAAAGGGAAAGCTGCTCAGCTCGAGTTCGGTTTGGTGAGATTTGCCATGGATCGGCTCACGGCGAAAGGGTTCACTCCCGTAATCCCACCGGTTCTAGTTCGCGAGGAAGCGCTGTTCGGTACCGGATTCTTCCCGACCGAACGCGATCAGGTTTATGCGGTCGAGCGCGACGAGTTGTTTCTCGTAGGTACTTCCGAGGTTTCGCTTGCTGCACTGCATCTCGACGAGATCCTCGATGCGGAGGAGCTGCCGATTCGCTACGCCGGGTCATCCAGCTGTTTCCGTCGTGAGGCGGGCACATATGGGAAGGACACCAGCGGTATTTTTCGCATGCACCAGTTCAACAAGGTCGAAATGTTCTCGTTTTGTCACCCCGAGCAATCGTGGGAAGAGCACGAGTACATGCTTTCGATCGAGGAGCAGGTTCTCCAGGAGCTCGAACTCCCGTACCGAGTTGTCAACGTGGCGGTTGGCGATCTTGGTGCTCCGGCCGCCAAGAAGTATGACATCGAGGTGTGGGTCCCCTCCCAGGAAGCTTTTCGGGAGATCACATCGTGCTCGAATACCACCGATTTTCAGGCCCGCCGGCTCCGGGCGAGGTTCCGCGACGAAACCGGCAATCGTTTCGTTCACACCCTGAACGGCACCGTGGTCACCAGTTCCCGGACAATACTGGCCATCATCGAAAACCATCAGCAAGTCGACGGTTCCGTGAAAATACCCGTCGCTCTCCAACCGTACGTTGGTTTCGACGCCATCACACCGTGAGCGACCGGGCGCAGGGCCAGGAAGTCTTCGCCGGGATCGCCCGACGTTACGACACTCTGAACCGGGTTCTGTCGTTTGGCCAAGAGCAAGCCTGGCGCCGCCGCGGCGCCAGGTGGTTGCCACCCGGCAAGCTCCTCGACCTGGGATCCGGAACCGGAGCGGCCTTGCCCGTTTTTGGTGATCGGGTTGTCGTCGCGCTCGATCCGGTACCGGAGATGCTGGCGCTCAACCAGGCTTCGGTGAAGGTGGTGGCCCTCGGAGAAGCGCTTCCTTTCGGTGATGAATCCTTTGACAGCGTGTTCTCTGCATACGTTTTTCGCAACCTGACGTCCATCTCCGAGACGTTGCGGGAGATCCATCGCGTTTTGCGGCCGGGTGGCAAGGCGGCCGTGATCGGTTTGGGGCGACCAAAAGGGTCGTTCGCCGCAGCCGTACACCGGGCCGGCACTGCTGTGGTACTTCCTCTGGCGGGGGCAGTGGTAGGGGCGCGCCGAGAGTACGCCTACCTCCATCATTCACTCGACAAGCTGCCTCCGCCGGAAGAGCTCTTCGCTGGTGGCCCGATGGAGGTGGAGAAGATCTGGCGGATGGGTCCGCTCGGCTTCGTCTACGGCGCATTGCTCGGTAAATAGGCTCGGCATTGTCGAGCCTATTTCGTACTTCGTCTTTCGTATCTCGTACCGCGACGCGTTCTTGCCGGCTCTCCAGGGGGCGAGAGTGGCTACGTCGCCGCGGGCGGCCCCGCCGGGCTCGAGGTCTTCACCCGTCCCCCAGGTCCGTGCAATGGTGGCCGCGATACGAAGTACGGCTCACCGAAGGTGAGTCCGTTTTGACCGTGCACCCTGCCGTCGAATACCACCACCCGGCGCTTTCCGAGTCGCCGGCTCCGGCCAGGTGCTCCTGCAACACCCGGTACCGAGCGCTTAGGGCTGCTTCCTTCCGGACCTGACCCGATTCACGAAGTCCCGCCGCGCAGGACCCGGCCTTCAACGCTGCGTGCTCGGTGCTGACCCGAATGGTAGACACCCTCGGGCAGGGATTCGGCCCCGCGTGTAGAGGTTTTCGGGTACAGGGCACCCCTAGCGCCCCGCCTAGCACGATCAAGGGAATGGTAGCTGTTCGCTGTCCGCTACCTGCCGTCCGCCCGGAGGTGCAGGATACAAAGTACAAGGTGCGAAATACGGAGCCGGGCATCGCCCGGCTCCTCTTGAGCGGAGGGAGAGGGATTCGAACCCTCGAGGGCGGGTAAACGCCCTACGGCATTTCGAGTGCCGCGCACTAGGCCGGACTATGCGATCCCTCCGGTGGCGAGGATTGTACCGTCACCTCATGCCAGACTGGTTGAAGCGTTGTCGATCGGCGAGGAGCAGTACGTGAGTGGCGAGATCCGTTCTGAAGTTGGGCGTTTGCGATCCGTGATCGTCCATCGACCTGATCTGGAGCTACACCGGTTGACGCCGGGCAACAAGGATGAATTGCTCTTCGACGAGCTGGTGTGGGTCGAAAAAGCGCGCGAGGAGCACGACGCATTCAGCGAGACCATCGCCAACAGCGGAGCCCAGGTGCTTCATTTGTCCAAGCTCCTGGAGGAGGTTCTCATCGACGCGGAGGTGGCGCTCGAGTTCGTTGAGACCCATGTCACCGAAGATCTGTGCGGGCGGCGTTTAGCCGATCGGGTCCGTCGTTTCCTCTTAGAGTTGCCCGTAGCCAAGCTGGTGCGCTATCTCATCGGAGGGGTAACGCTCCAAGAAGTGGGAGAGACCGAGGGGTTGGTTGCCGCGCTGCACGGCCCGGACGATTTCATCCTTGCGCCACTGCCTAATGCCGTCTTTATGAGGGATTCATCCGTATGGGTTGGTAATGGCGTGATCCTCAGTCCCATGAACCGCCCGGTTCGCCAACGGGAAACAGACCTGCTTCGCCTGATTTATGGTCTGCATCCTTTGTTCGCAGGCACTCCCATCTGGTTCGGCGACCAGCCGGGAGAACACTACCCGGCTTCGGTGGAAGGCGGCGACGTCTTGGTTGTGGGCGAGCGGGGGCTCGCAATCGGGATCTCCGAGAGGACCACTCCTTCCGGCGCGGCTGCGCTGGCAGCCCGATTGTTCGATCAAAATGTGGTTGATCGCATCCTGGCCGTTGAGCTGCCGAAGGCCCGCAGCACGATGCATCTCGACACGGTAGTGACGATGGTCGACGTCGATTCCGTGGTGCTGTATCCCAAGATCCGACAACAGGTACGGTCCCTGGAGGTCACTCCTGGGTCCGGTGGTCACCTGAGTGTGGTCGAAGCGCCCGACCTGATTACCGGACTGGCGTGGGCCACTGGTATCGGCCGGGTCCGCGCTATCGAACCGCCCCTCCAGAGCGTTCAGGCCGAGCGGGAACAATGGAGCGACGCCAACAACACCTTCGCGCTGGCGCCTCGTGAGGTCGTGGCCTACGAGCGGAACGTTGCCACAAACGAGGTGCTCGAAGAAGCGGGGATCACGGTGCACCGGATCCCGTCATATGAGCTATCCCGGGGGAGGGGCGGTCCCAGATGCATGACCTGCCCGGTCCAGAGGGACGCCATCGCGATCTAATTCCTGCGCTGCGAGAAGAATGCGCTCAGCTGAGCCGCGCACTCGTCTTTGAGGATCCCCACCTCCACCTCGACCTGGTGATTGAGACGCCGATCTTGGGGGATGTTGTAGAGGCTCCCGGCGGCACCTGCTTTCAGGTCGGGTGTACCGAAAGCGATTCGTTCCAGCCGGGACAACACAACCGCCCCGGCACACATAGCGCAAGGTTCGAGGGTCACGACCAGGGTGTGTCCTGTCAAACGCCGGTCCCGGCGAGCCCGGGCCGCTGCCGAGAGAACCAGGATCTCGGCGTGGGCGGTCGGATCCTGCAGCTCTTCCCGGCGGTTGTGGTCGGAAGCAACCACCTTACCCTCCGGGTCGAGGAGCACGGCACCCACCGGAACGTCGCCGTGGGCGGTTGCCAGGGAGGCTTCGGCGAGGGCGGCTCGCATAGCCGGTTCGAGTTGGGGATGATTCATAGGGCTTTACACTATGTCGCTGTTGGAGGGATCGCATAGTCTGGCCTAGTGCGCACGCCTGGAAAGCGTGTAGGGGGTTCACGCTCCCTCGAGGGTTCAAATCCCTCTCCCTCCGCTCGAGAGGAGCCGGGCGTTGCCCGGCTCCGTACTTTGTACCTAGTACTTTGTACTTCGTACTGCGGTGGCGAAGCCACCGTTATGGAGGGATGACCGAGCGGACGAAGGTGGCAGTCTTGAAAACTGCTGTGGGGTTCACGCCCCACCGTGGGTTCGAATCCCACTCCCTCCGCTTGAAAGACGCCGGCCTTTGCCCGGCGTCGCACTTCGTATTTCGTACTTCGTAGCACGACGCGGAGGGGGTGCAGCTTCGCCGGGCGGTCTTCCTTTGCCGGCCGGGGGAGGCGCGGCGGTCGCCGCAACGACAACCTCGCCAGATGGTCTGGCCCGTCCCGGGCTGCGACAATCTTGAATGCATCCAAAAACAAGGCAGGCACGATGATGAAGCGTCGACGGGTCAGGGCTCTCGAAGT
>JAHEDM010000229.1 GCA_024641205.1 Actinomycetes bacterium | reverse complement strand
GTCTCACGGTCGCCGTGCACACTGAGGGAGACGCCGACGGTCTCGACAAGACCCTCGAGGCCCTCGATCAGTATTCGGCCGGGATCATCTTCACCAACCTGGTTGATCTGGATATGCGATACGGCCACCGGGAAGACCCGACCGGATACGCCGCCGGTCTGGCCTTGATCGACTCCTACCTGCCCCGCTTGATCGACCGACTCACCGACCGGGACCTGCTGTTCTTCAGCGCCGACCACGGAAACGACCCGACGGATGGGAGCACCGACCACACCCGGGAGTACGCGCCCCTTCTGGTACACGGCAGGTTGGCGGCGGGTGTTGATCTCGGCATCCGTGACCAGTACTGCGATGTGGCGGCCACCATTTCCGATGCACTCAACTTGGCCCCACCGATCCGTGGGGTCTCCTTTCTGGAGGAGATCACATGACGACCGCCGATCAGAGGAAGGAGAATCGAAATGTCCTTCAGTTTCAGACAGCTCATCGAACGCAAGCGTGACGGGGAGGTTCTACGCGCCGAAGAGATCCGCTGGATCATTGCCGAGTACACGGCGGGTCGCCTTCCCGACTACCAGATGGCCGCGCTGCTGATGGCCGTGTTCAAAGAAGGGCTCGACGGCCCCGAGTTGGAAGTGTGGACGGATGCCATGCTCTATTCCGGTGAGGTCCTGGACCTCTCCCACATCAACGCTCCCAAGGTCGACAAGCACTCGACCGGCGGAGTCGGCGACAAGGTCAGCATCCCCCTGGCGCCCATGGTGGCAGCGTGCGGGGCAGCAGTCCCAATGATGAGCGGCCGGGGCCTCGGCCATACGGGCGGAACAGTCGACAAGCTCGAATCGATTCCGGGGTTTCGAACCAAGCTGACACCGGATGAGTTTGTATCTGTCGTCGAGAAGACCGGATTGGTCCTCGCCGGACAATCGGGGTCCCTGGCCCCCGCCGACGGAGCCATCTACAGCCTGCGTGACGCTACCGGGTCCGTACCATCCATCCCGCTGATCGCCTCCTCGATCATGTCGAAGAAGCTGGCGGTGGGTCTCGGCGCCCTCGTCCTCGATGTCAAGGTCGGTCGCGGCGCGTTCATGAAGGACCTGGACCGCGCCCGGCTCCTCGCCGAGACCATCGTCGGAATAGGCAAAGCGCAAGGCACGCCGGTTGTCGCGGTGCTGACGGATATGAATCAACCGTTGGGCAGGATGGTCGGAAACGCCACAGAAATTGCCGAATCCATCGAGGTTCTCCACGGTGGCGGCCCTCCAGACCTCGTGGAAGTCGTCTACCGCCTCGGCGAAGAGATGCTGATGCTCGCCGGAATCTCATCCGAACGTGCCGATGCCCGCCGGCGTCTCGAGCAAGCGGTTTCCTCGGGGGCCGCATTCGAGAAGCTCCAACAGGTGACAGTTGCCCAGGGAGGCGATCCGGCTGTCCTGCTCGATCCATCGCTGCTGCCCCAGGCAGAGAATGAGCACATCGTTCGTGCCACGAAGGGTGGGTACGTGGTGCGCGTCGACGCTTTCGAGATCGGGACGGCGGCGCTCCGACTCGGTGCCGGGCGAGAGCGCAAGGAAGACGACATCGACCCGTCCGTGGGCATCGCCGTCGAGGCCAAGACCGGGGACGAGGTAACCGCCGGACAGGCTCTGGCACGGATCTTCTGGAACGATGGGAGCAGACTGGCAGACGCATTACCGCTGACCGAAAGCGCCTTTGAGATCTCTGAGCAACGGGGGTCACCTCTCGTGTATGGGGAGGTGAGATGAGCCACGCCAAGGCTCGGCCGCTTCTGAAGCCGGCATTCCACATCGCAACGATCCCGAAAGACGAACCGTCGCTGATTCTTGGGGAGGTTCGATCGTGACGTACCACCAGATTGCCACCGCAACGGCTGCTATCGCGGCCGCCACCAATCGCGACAAGCACGATATTGCGCTTGTCCTCGGCTCTGGTCTCAGTGAATACGCGACCGGCCTTCCAAAGGCTATCGAGGTCCCTTACGAGCGTATCCCCGGGTTTCCTGTGCCACGAGTCGAAGGCCACGCCGGCAGTCTCGTATCCGCTGAACTGGGAGGCACCAACGTGATGGTTTTGGCCGGGCGGGTGCACTATTACGAGGGTTGGCCCCTCGAGGAGGTCGTATTCGGGGTGAGAACTGCCGTGGCCTCAGGGGCGGCCACCGTTGTGCTTACCAACGCGGCTGGTGGCGTCGGTGAAGGCCTCTCCCCCGGGGATCTCGTTTTGATCAAGGATCACCTGAACCTCACCGGTGCCAATCCCTTGATGGGCTCGAACGACGACAGGCTCGGTCCCCGGTTCCCGGACCTGACCGGGTTGTACAACGCCGACCTGCGCCTGCGGGCCAGCGAGACGGCCGGACGGATCGGGATCGACTTGAAGGAAGGGGTGTACGCCTGGCTCACCGGGCCGTCGTACGAAACCCCGGCAGAAATCCAGATGATCAAACGTCTTGGTGGCGACCTGGTAGGTATGTCGACCGTACCCGAGGCGATCGCCGTGCGCCATATGGGAAGCCGCGTGCTGGCCATCTCGCTCGTAACCAATCTCGCAGCAGGCATATCCCCAACGCCTCTATCGCACGCCGAAGTCCAGGAGACGGCCGCGGCCGCCCGCTCGCGATTCAGTGGCCTGATCGACAACTTGCTCCCCCACCTGGTGGCATGATTCCAGGATCGGGCCCGCGGTCGGTACCATCGTTCCGTCGCGCCGCCCAGGCGCCGACCTCGCCACGGAGGGAGCGTCATTCATGAGAGTCATCGTCTGCGTCAAGCAGATACCCGACCCTGCGTCACCGTACGAACTCGACCCTGATACCCACTTCCTGCAACGCCCGGCCGACCAGGTGCTCGATGACACCGACCGGTACGGCGTGGAGATGGGCCTCATGATTGCCGAGCAAACGGAAGGCAGTGTCACCCTGGTATCTATGGGCCCGGCCGGAAATCTGCAGGGCATTCGCCAGGCCCTAGCTATGGGCGCCGACAAGGCCGTCGTCGTCGACGACCCCAGTTTGCGAGGAGCCGATACGCTCACAACCGCACGAGTCTTGAGCGGAGCCATCAGCCGGGAGGGATTCGACGTCGTCATTGCAGGCACTGAATCGACGGACGGGTACAGCGGCGTTGTCCCCCAGCAGATCGCCGAATTCCTCGAAGTGCCTGCCCTGACGTTCGCCAAAAAAGTCGAACTGGATGGCGCCACGATCCGGATCGAACGTCAGACCGAATACGGCTACGACATCGTTGAGACACCAACCCCGGTCGTCATCACGGTCACGGCCGGCGTGGTCGAACCTCGCTATCCCACGTTCAAAGGGATCATGGCCGCGAAATCGAAGCCGATCGATCAGGTGACGGCCTCCGAGTTGGGCGTAACGGTCGATACGGGCCAGCAGATCATCTCGATTCGACCCGCACCCGAACGGACGGCAGGGGAAATCATCGAGGATGACGGCGACGCCCACCTTCGCATCATCCAACTCCTCGAACAGGCAAAGGTGATCTAAATGGCGGTCAACACGACGTGGGTTTTTGTCGAGGAGCAAGATGGCAAACCGGCGGCCATCAGCCTGGAGCTGCTCACCAAGGCACGCACATTTGGCGGCGAACTCGGCGCCATTCTCCTGGGAGCGGGCTCTGAAGATCTTTACGCCGAGCTGGGCCGATACGGGGCGGCGAAGGTATACCACCTGACCCCGGACGAACGGTTGCCGACCGCGGCCGCGGCAGCGGCCATCGCTGAGCTGGTAGGAACCCATGAGCCGGATCTCTTGCTGTTTGGACTGACCTCGACCGACCGCGATGTGGCGGGCAGATTGAGCGCCAGGCTCGGCAAGCCGGTCATCTCCAATGCGGTCGAGATCGGCGTCGATGGCGATGACGTCACGGTCACAAACGAGATCTTTGGAGGCGCCCAGCTGGTCGACACGGTATTTCGAGCCGGCGCCCCCTTCATCGTCGTTGCTCGTCCCAAGTCTTTCCCGGCTGAGCCGGGCGCGGGCGATGGAGCGACCCCGGAGTTGATACCTGTCGAACTCCCGGCGGTCGGTCAGGCAGGCGTGGCGGTGGTGACCGGACGTCACGTCGAGCAGCAAGAGGGCCCTCAGCTCGAGGAGGCAGCCATTGTCGTTTCGGCAGGCCGGGGCCTCGGATCGGTGGACAAGCTCGCCGTCGTCGAAGAACTGGCCGGATTACTTGGTGCTGCCGTTGGGGCCACTCGGGCCATCGTCGACGCCGACTGGGTCCCGTACTCACGCCAGGTCGGGCAGACCGGGAAAACGGTCAAACCGGACGTCTACATCGCCTGCGGGTTGTCCGGGGCGATGCAACATCTGGTGGGGATGAAGGACTCGAAGATGATCATCGCCATCAATAAAGACGAGGAGGCGCCCATCTTCGGAGTATGCGATCTCGGTATCGTCGGCGACGTCCACAAGGTCCTCCCCAAGCTGGTCGAAGCCCTCAAGGCCAGGTAGAAGTAAGGATCAATCGGAACCCTGGTCCAGGCGGAAACCGAAGGGCAACAGTTCCTCGAAGGAATGCATTCGTGGCCGGCCATCATGGCCGGCCACGATCACCGTTTCGACCCGGAACTCGTTGAGGCGCTGTCTGCACTG